>NZ_FPCB01000087.1:0-1003 GCF_900116815.1 Methylobacterium sp. 174MFSha1.1
AACTCCATCAAGGCGTCGATCAATCTGGTCGAGGCGGCGATCGCCAAGGTGACCGATGCCGGCACCAAGCTCGGCGCCAACAAGACGCAGATGGATGGACAGAAGACCTTCGTCGACACGCTGATGAAGGTCAATGACCGGACGATCGGCACGCTGGTCGATGCGGACATCGAAGAGGAGTCGACGAAGCTGAAGGCGCTGCAGACGCAGCAGCAGCTGGCGGTGCAGGCTCTGTCGATCGCCAACTCGTCGAGCCAGAACGTTCTCTCGCTCTTCCGCTAAGCCGAGAGGGCGGTCTTCCAAGGCCGCCCCATCACGACCGAATGACGAAGGCCGCGCTCGATCAGAGCGCGGCCTTCGCCGTCTTCACGCTCCGTCGATCCCGCATCGGGGACCGCTGCCCCGTCTCGTCGGCGGTCCCCCGTCGGAACCGCGACCGAACCCAGGCCTGCCCCGCGAACCGGGGTGGCGCCCGCCGTCGAGAGAGCCGGCCGGCCCGCCACGCTGGCCACCCATCGCGCCGACCGAAGCGTCCTCGCATCCCCGCCCGATCCTGATTCACGCTCGGAGCCGGTCCGCGAGTGCCGGTCCCGGGCACGATCCGAGCCGGTTCCAGATCCGGACTGGCGGGGGCGTTTAACCTTAATCGCCTGCTAAGTAGTTCTCGCCATTATGAGTCCATCGGCAGGGCGATCCCCAGGGGAGCGCGATGCCGGCGAGAGCTTCCAGCGGCCGGGTTCTGTCCCGGAGACATGACGTCGCCCCGCTGCGGCCGGTGAAAGTCCGGATGTCCTACGCGCAGCGCGACCCCGATCCCCGGGGTCATGGTCCGCAAACGGCGGCTTGCGCCCTCGGTGCGAGCCCGAAGCGGGCCTCCCTTCGACTCTTGTTCCGGAAAGCGTAAACCATGACCAGCCTCCTGACCAACACCGCCGCGATGACGGCGCTGACCACGCTCAAGTCCATCAGCCAGAACCTCGACACGACCAGCAACCGCGTCTCC
>NZ_FPCB01000084.1:0-5116 GCF_900116815.1 Methylobacterium sp. 174MFSha1.1
CGCGGTCAGGCAGGCCGGTCGCGTCCCGCCGCCGCTTGAGGAGCGGCGGGACGCGACCTTCGGTGAGCAAGGAGCTGTAAGCACGGCCAAGGCCAGAGCAGGATGAGGGACCTGGGACCAGGACACTCCGCCACGTCATCGCGCGTCACAGCGCGTCGGGATGTTGGGAGCCTGGTTCTTCGCAAGGAACGCTTGTGCGCACCCCTTGGTGGCCCGCCGTCGTCCTCGTCGCATCAACCGCGGCGGCACGACGGCATCAGAGGCCGGATACATGACTGCTCCTGAACCGACTGGCTCAAACCGATGCTCACAAACCCTTGCGAAACGGGGGCCGTCCATACATGACCCTGTGGGGTGGGAACGCCGTTGAACGTTCGCTTCTCGTCGCGTCAAACAGGCTCAGCGCACGCCGAGCAGTTCCACGTCGAACAGCAGCGTGGCGTTCGGCGGGATCACGCCGCCGGCGCCGCGGGCGCCGTAGCCGAGCTCGGGCGGGATCACCAGGGTGCGCTTGCCGCCGACCTTCATGGTCGACAGGCCCTCGTCCCAGCCCTTGATGACCTGGCCGGTGCCGACGGCGAAGCTCAGCGGCTGGCCGCGGTCGAGCGAGCTGTCGAACTTCGCGCCCTTCTTACCGTCCTGGTAGAGCCAGCCGGTATAGTGGACGTTGACGGTCTGGCCGGCCTTAGGCTGCGGGCCGGTGCCGGCGACGGTGTCCTTGTACTGGAGACCGGACGGGGCGGTGACGAACGAATCGGCGGAGGCTGAGGCGGTCATGGCGATCGTGAGGGCTCCGACAAGGTAGAAGGGCGAACGGCGCATCGACGGGATCGTTCCTGTGCGTGACGTCGGGACCCCAGTTAGGGCATTGGGCGCCCGGTGGACAGGCCGTCAGGCCGGCGGCAGCGCCTCGGGCGCGATCGGGCCGCCCTCGGCCCAGCCCATGAGCAGCGCCCGCACCGCCGCCGGGTCGGCGAGGCGGTGGCGGGCGACCGTCTCGCCGGGCCCGACCCGGATCGAAATCCCGCCATCCTCGTTCACCGGTACGAAGGCCTTCTCGTCGGTGAGGTCGTCGCCGATGAAGATCGCCCGGCGGCCGGCATAGGGTGCCTCGCGCAGGAAGGCCCGGATGGCGTGGCCCTTGGTGGCGCTGGCGGGCAGGATCTCGGCCACCGCCTTGCCCTGCTGCAGCCGGTAGGCCTCGCCGAGGATGCCGGCGACCGACGCGGCCGCGGATTGCGCCCGGGCGGCGTCGGCGTCGTTGGCCAGGCGCCAATGCACCGCGACCGAGCAGCCCTTGTCCTCGATCAGCACGCCGTCGAGGTCGACGACCGCCTGCTGCAGCGTGGCGACGCCCGCGCGCAGGGCGGGATGCGCCGCCGGATCGCCGCCGACGATCCGACCGCCGCGGCGCTGCTCGACCCCGTGCAGGCCGGCGGTGTCGAACCGCTCCGGGTCGAGGAAGCCGTCGATGGTGGCGATCGGCCGTCCAGTCACCAGGGCCAGCGCCCCGCCGAGGCGGGCGCGCAGCCGCGCCAGCCCCGGCGGCAGGGTGGGGGGGACCACGACGCCGTCGGGGCGCGGCGCGATCTCGACGAGGGTGCCGTCGAAGTCGAGGAAGAGGGCGTAGGCTGTGTCGGTCAAGGGATCGCGTCTCCCGTCGCTGCCGGAGACCGGCGTGAGGCACGGGCCGCGACCGGCCCGCGCTCCGGAAGGCTTACATAGCGGCCGGACCCGCGGGGCAAAGCCGGGAAGGGCCCCGAACGTCCCCATCGTGTCGCCGGTCACCACGGTGCCGGGGCGACGGATGGCGGGTCCTGGGGGCAAATTCCTAGCAGTGATGAAACTGCCATAGCAAAGCGGCAGCACGGCACATAGGATTCGCGGGGATATCGGGCCGGGCAGGGCCCCGCCCGGTGCCGCGGCGGCGCCCCCGACACAGGCCGGACCCGGCCGGCTCTGCCACGATCGCGGGGATTCCGGTCGGGACTAACCGTCATCTGCTGGCTTGGGTCAACAAGGTAACCTTTGATTCAAGCGCACGTGATTTCTGGCTCGAGAGTGCGGTGCCATGATCGGTTGGACCGGGTGGGGTGAACGCGCTGTGCGCAGGATGCAGACCATCGTCGATCTGTTCCGGATCGAGACCGACAACGCGGACCTGATGCGGGCGCAGATGCGGGCGCTGCGTAACCAGGTGCCGCTGCTCTACGTCATCCTGGCGATCAACTCGACGGCGATCGCGGTCACGTATCTTGGCGCCGCGCCGAACTGGCTCACCATCTATCCGCTCGGCGGCCTGCTGCTCCTGTGCGCCTTGCGCTTCGGGATGTGGCTGCGCGGGCGCCGGCAGCCGATCGACGACACCCGGCTCGCCGCGAAGCTGCGGCTCACGGTCGGGCTCGCCGGCGCGCTGGCGGTCGGCTTCATGGCCTGGGGCAGCGCGCTCTTCGGCTACGGCGATGCCTACGCACAGGCCCATATGCTGTTCTACTTCGGCACCACGACGATCGCCTGCGTCCTCTGCCTCGTGCATCTGCGCGCCGCGGCGCTCCTGGTGACGGCGATCGTCACGGTCCTGTTCTGCCTGCATGTCAGCCGCCTCGACAACCAGGTCATGCGGGCGATCGGCCTCAACCTGGTGATCGTCTGCGCCGCCCTGGCCTTCGTGATCGTCGCCTATTACCGCGACTTCACCCGTCTGATCGGGCAGCAGGTCGAGCTCGAGCGCCTGAGCCGGGAGAACCTGCGGCTCGCCAATCTCGACACGCTGACCGAGCTGCCCAACCGCCGCAGCTTCTTCGCCTCCCTGGACCGGTCCGCGGCCGAGGCGGAGGCCGGGAGGCAGCCGTTCGTCGTCGGCCTCATCGACCTCGACGGGTTCAAGCCGGTGAACGACGCCCACGGCCACGGCGCGGGCGACGCCGTGCTGCAGGAGGCCGCCCGGCGCCTGCAGGGCGTGGTGGGCGAGGCCGGCGTGGTGGCGCGCCTCGGCGGCGACGAGTTCGGCCTCGTCCTGCGCGGCGCAACCGCGCTGGCCGCCACCGGCGAGGCGATCTGCGGCGCCCTGGCGGTGCCGTTCCGGCTGCCGCATGGCGGCACCGCCCAGATCGGCGCCTCGATCGGCTTCGCCGCCTACCCGGAGGCGGGCCACAAGGCGGCCCAGCTGGTCGAGCGGGCGGATTACGCCCTCTACCATGCCAAGACGCATAGCCGCGGCGCCGCGATCCTGTTCACCGAGGAGCACGAGCGGCTGCTGCGCACCCAGAGCGTGATCGAGCAGGCCCTGCGCCACGCCGACCTGCCGCGGGAACTGAGCCTGGTCTTCCAGCCGATCGTCGACGCGCGGCGCGGCCGCACGGTGGCGTTCGAGGCGCTGGCCCGCTGGACGAGCCCGGAACTCGGGCCGATCTCGCCGGCGGTGTTCATCCCGATCGCCGAGCGCGCGGGCCTCATCACCCGCATCACCGCGGTGCTGTTCGGCCAGGCGCTCGCCGCCGCCCGGGCCTGGCCGGAGCGGGTCGCCCTGTCCTTCAACCTGTCGATGGCCGACATCGCCTCGCCGCAAGCGGCCGCCGCCCTCATCGCGGCCATCCGGACGAGCGGCCTGCCGCCCGGGCGGGTGATCCTGGAGGTGACGGAGACGGCGCTGATCCAGGACGTGGCGCAGGCCCAGACCGTCCTCGAGACCCTGAAGGCCAGCGGCATCGCCATCGCGCTCGACGATTTCGGCACCGGCTACTCGTCCCTGAGCTACGTCCACCGCCTGCCCCTCGACAAGCTCAAGATCGACCGAAGCTTCGTCAGCGAGGTCACCACCGATCCCGCCAGCCGCGACATCATCACGTCGATCGCCGCGCTCGCCCGCAACCTGTCGCTCGACTGCGTGGTGGAGGGGATCGAGACCGACGAGCAGGCCCGCCTGCTCCAGGGGCTCGGCTTCGTGCTGATGCAGGGCTACCATTTCGGCCGGCCGATGGCCTTCCCCGATACCCTGCGCTACCTCGATTCCGAGGCGGTGCGGGCGATCCGGCCGGTCCAGGCGGTCGCCTGACCGGGTGCCCCGTGCCCCGGAAGGGGAGGCGGGGCGATGCTCACCTATGCGATCGGCGACGTCCACGGCCGCGCCGACCTCCTCGCCCGCCTGCTCGCCCGGATCGAGGAGCACCGCGCCGGGCGCCAGCGCCGCCTGGTGTTCCTCGGCGACGCCATCGACCGCGGGTCCGACAGCGCCGGGGCGGTGGCCACCTTGCGCGACCTCCAGGCCCGCGAGCCGGACGCCGTGACCTGCCTGATGGGCAACCACGAGGCGATGCTGCTCGATGCGGCCGCCGGCACGAACCGCGACCTGTGGCGGATCAACGGCGGCGGTGCGACCCTCGCCTCCTACGGCGCGGCGCATCCGGGCGAGCTGCCGGCGGAGGTCGTCGCCTGGATGGGCACCCTGCCGACCCTGCACGGCGACGCGCGGCGCTGGTACGTCCATGGCGGCCTAGACCCCGCATGCGACGCGGAGGGGAGCGACCGCGAGACCCGGCTGTGGATGCGCGAGCCGTTCCTGTCGTCGGGCCGCGATTTCGGCCGCCACGTCGTCCACGGCCACACCCCGACCCGCGACGGCCGGCCGGAGCTGCTCGCCCATCGCACCAACCTCGACACCGGCGCGGTGTTCGGCGGACCGCTCACGGCCGGCGTGTTCACCGACGAGCAGGGACCGCCGGTGGAGGTGCTGGCGGTGCGGTAGGGCTGGAGAGCGTGTCAGGTGCTCCCGACGACACCGCGGCACGCTCGACGTCATGTATGGACGGCCCCCGTTTTGTATGGACGGCCCCCGTTTCGCAAGGGTTTGTGAGCCTCGGTTTGTGCCAGTCGGTTCAGGAGCAGTCATGTATCCGGCCTCTGATGCCGTCGTGCCGTCACGGGATCGCGACGAGGACGACGGCGGGCCACCAAGGGGTGCGCACAAGCGTTCCTTGCGAGAACCAGGCTCCCAACATCCCGACGCGCTGTGCCGCGCGATGACGTGGCGGAGTGTCCTGGTCCCAGGGGTCCCTCATCCTGCTCTGGCCTTGGCCGTGCTCTTTGGCTCCTTGCTCACCGAAGGCGTCGTCCCGCC
>NZ_FPCB01000076.1:0-13435 GCF_900116815.1 Methylobacterium sp. 174MFSha1.1
CCAGCCGGTCTGGAAGTCGTCACGCGAGCTGTTGGTCAGGCCGAAATCGCGACCGCCGCCCGAGCCGTAGGCGAAACCGCCGGTGGCGTACACGAGGGTGCGATCCCAGGCGTAGCCGAGACGGCCGCGCACGGTGCCGAAGAAGTCCAGGCCCGAGATGCCGTTCGGGTTGAACACCAGGGCGCCCGGGGCGACGCCGCCGCCCGCAACGGTGGCGAAGGCGTAGCGGTTGCGGTCACGGCCGAAGTCGACGTACTGGGCGTCGGCCTCGATGCCGACGACCACGCCCGAGCCCGGGGTGAACTGGTAGTTGTAGCCGATCTGGCCGCCGCCGACGAAGCCGTCGTTGCTGTTGCGGTTGCCGAAGGCGAGCACGCCGTTGGTCGGGGCGCCGGCGCCGGTGACGAACACGCTGCTGGCAGCGGTGGCGCCGGCCGGCACGCCGACGACGGTGGCGGCGCGGGTGTCAGCGGTGTTGAAGCCGTAGCCAGCGTTGAAACCGGCGTAGAAGCCCGTCCAGGTGAAGACCGGCACCGGCGTGAAGACCGGCGGCGGGGCGACGCGGCGCGGCAGGTCGGCGGCCGAAGCAGCGGCGGAGAGGCCGACGAGGGCCACGGAGGCGAGGAGGATCTTCTTCATTGTCTTACTGGTCCTGGTTGGCGAGAGCCGGCGCGCTTCTATCCCCGGTCGGTCACCCGGTCTGTCGCATTCCTGCAACGAGGCCAGGGTTTACCCCTCCACCCGTCAACGAAACGTGAATCGGCGGCGACCCGCGATCGAAAAAATCGAGCAAGTGCGGTCACTTAGGATTAACCATGATCCCCCAGGGTCAATCCACAGGATGATGATCGAGGAACCGAGATGGACGCTTCCGGGCGCGAGGCCGCACCCCCTTCCCTGCTCCGGCGCACCTGGAGGATCGCCTTGTTCGCGGTCGCGGGCTCGCTCGCGGCGACTCACTACCTCGCCTCGCGCAACGTCGCCGACCCGCGCCGGGAGACGGTCGCGTCGCTGCGCGGCCTCGTCGAGCCGGAGACCACCGGGTCGATCGCCGGGTCGATCGCCGGGCCTGCCGCGCGTACGCGTCTCGACCCCTGCAGCGCGCTCCCGCGCCCCTGACGCGGGGCTCGACGCACGGCGGACGGGGCGGACCTGTTCACCGAATAAATCCCGGTCAGCACTTGACAAATGGGCGCGCATCGGGCGTGTCCTGCGGGCGGTCGCGTGCCCGACGCGACGGAGCAATGGCGTGAACGTCCCGCCCCGGCGCCGCCGGCGCGACGAGGCTGCGAAACGACCTTGCCTGCCGGCCGTTGCCGCGACGGTGTCTTACGTGCCGGCCCGACCCGCCCGCGCGCAACGGTTCTCCTCAGGATGTCATTCGCCGAACTGGGTTTAAGCGAGAAGGTGCAGCAGGCCGTCGAGGCCGCGGGCTACACCACGCCGACCCCAATCCAAGCCCAAGCCATTCCGCATGTCCTCGCGCGGCGCGACGTTCTGGGCGTCGCCCAGACCGGCACCGGCAAGACGGCGGCGTTCACGCTGCCGATGCTGACCCTGCTGGAGCAGGGCCGGGCCCGCGCCCGGATGCCGCGCACGCTGATCCTCGAACCGACGCGCGAACTCGCCGCGCAGGTCGTGGAGAATTTCGAGCGCTACGGCTCGAACCACAAGCTCAACGTCGCGCTGCTGATCGGCGGCGTCTCGTTCGCCGACCAGGATCTCAAGATCACCCGCGGCGTCGACGTGCTGATCGCGACCCCCGGCCGGCTGCTCGACCATTTCGAGCGCGGCAAGCTGCTGCTCACCGGCGTCGAGCTCCTCGTCATCGACGAGGCCGACCGGATGCTCGACATGGGGTTCATCCCCGATATCGAGCGCATCGTGAAGATGGTGCCGTTCACGCGCCAGACCCTGTTCTTCTCCGCGACGATGCCGCCGGAGATCCAGCGGCTGGCCGACGACTTCCTGCACAATCCCGTCCGCATCGAGGTGGCGCGCCCCGCCTCGACCGCCTCGACCATCACCCAGCGGCTGGTCGCGACGGGGTCCGAGGGACACCAGAAGCGCAAGACCCTGCGCAAGCTGATCCGCGCGGCGGAGGAGCTCAACAACGGCATCATCTTCTGCAACCGCAAGCGCGACGTCGCGCAGCTGCAGAAGTCGCTGTCGAACCACGGCTTCAACGTCGCGGCCCTGCACGGCGACATGGATCAGCGCGCCCGCATGGCGGCGCTCGACGCGTTCCGCTCCGGCGAGGTGCCGCTGCTCGTCGCCAGCGACGTGGCGGCCCGCGGCCTCGACATCCCGGCGGTGAGCCACGTCTTCAACTTCGACGTGCCGCACCACGCCGAGGACTACGTCCACCGGATCGGCCGCACCGGCCGGGCCGGCCGCTCCGGCGCCGCCTTCACCCTGGTCGGCCGCGGCGACGAGAAGTCGCTCGCGGCGATCGAGACCCTGATCGGCCAGCCGATCGCCTGGGCGGAGGGCGATCTCGCCAGCCTGCCCGACGACGAGGCCGCCGAGCCGACCGAGCGCCGCGGCCGGAGCAGCCGCGGCCGTCGGGACGAGGGGCGGGCGACGGGCCGCCGCGACGAGCCGCGGCGCGACGAGGGCCGCCGGGACGAGACCCGCCGGCGCCGGGCGCGGAGCAACCGGTCGGAGGCTCCCCAAGAGGATCGCCAGCGCGAGGATCGCAAGCACGAGGATCGCCAGCAGGAGGCGGTCCCCGCCTCGCCGCCCGCGCGCCGCAACGGCGAGGCGACGCGGCCGACCGCCGAGCGACGCGTGCCGGACGAGCGCCGTCACGGCGACGAGCGCTCCGCCGGCCGGCGCAACGATCGCGGCCGTTACCGGGACGACGACGCGATGCCGGAGGCCGAGATCGGCATGGGCGCTCATGTTCCGGCCTTCCTGCTACGGCCGGTTGTACTGAAGAAGCGGACAGAGGGCGAATAGACCCCGATTCACCCGTCTGTCAGGCCATAAATTCCTTCGCGCCTTAACTGCTTCTCCACGGACCGCCCCTACAGGTCGGAGGGAGGCAGCGGCGCGAAGCCGGCGCCCAGCGCGGAGATGTTCGATGCCTGACCTGAGCAGCGCCGAGCTTGATCGGAGCTTCTTGTTCGGTCAGCGTGCCATGGAGCTGATGAAGGCGTATCGCTCGTCAGCCACCCCGCGCAGCTACGCCGTCTGGTACACCTACGTCGCAGGCCTGAACGCGCAGCTCATCGAGGCCGTCAAGCGGATCACCGCCGAGCACGGAACCCTGGCAGACGCCCAGGTCGACCAGCTCTTCGAGACCTACCTCGACGGCCGCCGGCTCGCGACCGAGACCGAGCGGGCGAGCGTCGGCGTGCTCGCCGAGATCGAGCAGATCATGGAGATGCTGGACACGGCGCTCGGCTCGACGGCGCGCTACGGCGCCTCGCTGCAGGCCTTCACCCAGGATCTCGCCGCGCCGGCGGTGAACCGCGCCCGGGTGCGGGAGATCGTGTCCTCGCTCGTCGTCACCACCCGGGACGTGGCCGCCAACAACCGAACCCTCGAGGCGCGGATGCGCGAGAGCCGCAACGAGATCGAGACCCTGCGCGAGACCCTGGAGGCGGTGCGGGTCGAGTCGCTGACCGATCCCCTCACCGGCATCGGCAACCGCAAGCATTTCGAGGAGATGCTGCACAAGGCCGTCGACCACGCCGCGGTGCAGGGCCAGCCGCTCTGCCTCATCGTGCTCGACATCGACCATTTCAAGCGCTTCAACGACCTCTACGGCCATCTCACCGGGGATCAGGTGCTGCGGCTGGTGGCGATGACCATGCGCGAATCGGTCGAGCCGCGCACGACCATCGCGCGGTTCGGCGGCGAGGAATTCGGCATCATCCTGCCGGGCAGCGACCGGGACGAGTCGCGGGAGATCGCCGAGAAGGTCCGCACCAGCGTGATGGGCCGCGAACTGGTCAAGCGCTCCACCGGCGAGAGCCTGGGGCGGATCACCATCTCGGTCGGCCTCGCCGCCTACCGGCGCGGCGACACCGCGGTGTCGCTGCTGGAGCGCGCCGACCATTGCATGTTCACCGCCAAGCGGGCGGGCCGCAACCAGGTGATCGACGACGGCGTGCCGGTCGAGACCATGAACGACGTCGCGTGACTCCTCGACCTGACCGCTTTTCCCGCACGGTGTGAGCGCGCCGGCCGAGGGTCGGTGTTTTTGCGCTCAAGGCACGGCTGCGGCTGCACCGAGCGCTGCGCCATGTGAGGGCCGACGTCTCGCCTCTCAGTCCGGAGCAGGCCGTAGCGAAAGCCCCAAATTCGGGATCGGCGGCACCGTGCCCGCGGGACGCCATCCGCCCCATCCCGAACCTCGGGCGGTGATGGATCCCGGGTTCCGCTTTCGCGGCCCCGGGATGACCATGAGGACTTGAAGCCGGCCGGTTCGCCCGATCAGGCGTGGGCGGCGACCAGCGCGTTCGGGTCGGCGGGGGTGATCGCGACCGATTCGCCGCAGCCGCAGGCCGAGGTCTGGTTGGGATTGTTGAACACGAACTGCGACGCGAGCTTCGTGGTCTGGAAGTCCATCTCGGTGCCGAGCAGGAACAGCACCGCCTTCGGGTCGATGAAGACGCGCACGCCCTTGTCCTCGACCACGTCCTCGCCGGCCTTGCGCTCCTCGGCGTATTCCATCGTGTAGCTCATGCCGGCGCAGCCGCCGTTCTTGACCCCGACGCGCAGGCCCGCAATGGGGCGCTCGGCGTCGGCCATGATGCGCTTGATCCGCTCGGCGGCGGCCTCGGTCAGCGACATCACCTTGAAGCTCGGTGCCATGTTCAAAACTCTCTCCGACGGCCGGGTTCAAGGCCCGGGCGGTTGAGGCGTGACGTTACAGCCGCAAGATAAGCATCCCGTCGCCCGCGGTCCACCGCGGGACGTGCTAGGATGGGAGGCGGCGATGGCGGATGCGGCTCACCGGCGTATGACGCCGGAGGATTTTTTCCGCTGGCAGGACGAGCAGGACGACACCTTCGAGTTGGTCGATGGCGTGCCGGTGCCGCGGAACCGGATGATGACCGGCACGGACATGCGGCACGACCGCGTCAAGGTGAACGTGATCGTCGCCCTGCATCGGCCGCTGCGAGGCAGCGGTTGTTGGCCGACGACCGGCGCCGTCGTGATGCGCACCTGCAGCGCCACGCTCAGGCGGCCCGACGTGACGGTCGATGGAGGCCCGATCGTTGCCGATTCTCAGGAGGTCGGCGGTCCCCGCCTCGCCGTCGAGATCGCCTCTCCCGCCACGGTGTCGGTCGATCAGATCGTGAAGCTGGAGGAATACAAGCGCCACCCGGCGCTGCGCTACATCCTGCTCCTCGAAACCGTCGCGCCGGTTGCCCTACTCTATCGTCGCGAGGCGGAGGGCTGGCAACCGGAGCAGTTCGAAGGGCTGGAGGCCGTCATCGACCTGCCCGAGATCGGCGCGAGCCTCGCCCTCGTCGAGATCTACGACGGCCTCACCTTCGCAGTCCGCATCACCGACGCGATGCGCTGAGCGCCCTCACCACATGTCGAGCGCGATGCGGGCCTCGTCCGACATCCGGCTCTGGTCCCACGGCGGATCGAACACCATCGTGACGGTGCAGCCGGCGACGCCCGGCACCGCCGAGACGGCGTTCTCGACCCAGCCCGGCATCTCGCCGGCGACCGGGCAGCCCGGCGCGGTCAGGGTCATGTCGATCGCGATGGTGCGGTCGTCGGCGATGTCGACCCGGTAGATCAGGCCGAGCTCGTAGATGTCGGCCGGGATCTCCGGATCGTAGACCGACTTGAGCGCCGCCACGATGCCGTCGGTCAGCCGGTCCATCTCCTCCGGCGGGATCGCGGAGGCGCTCACTTGGGCGTTCAGTGGCGGGGTATTGGCGCCGCCCACGGCGGGGGTCTCGGTCATGGTATCCTCACGCGAACATCCGCTCGGCCCGGGTCAGGGCCGAGACGAGAGCGTCGATCTCCGCCGTCGTATTATACAGCCCGAACGAGGCGCGACAGGTCGAGGTGGTGCCGAAGCGCTTCAAGAGCGGCATGGCGCAGTGGGTGCCGGCCCGCACCGCGACGCCCTGGCGGTCGATCACCGTCGCGACGTCGTGGGCGTGGGCCCCCTTCATCTCGAAGGAGATCACCGCACCCTTGGTCCTGGCGGTGCCTATGATGCGCAGGCTGTTCATGCCGCGCAGCCGCTCCTGCGCGTAGGCCAGCAGATGCGCCTCGTGCGCGGCGATGCGCTCGCGACCGAGGCTCATCATGAACTCGAGCGCGGCGCCGAGCCCGATCGCCTCGATGATCGCCGGGGTGCCGGCCTCGAAGCGGTGCGGGGGCGCGTTGTAGGTGATGCGCTCCTCCTCGACGATCTCGATCATCTCGCCGCCGCCCTGGTAGGGCGGCAGGCGCTCCAGCCATTCCTTCTTGCCGTAGAGCACGCCGATGCCGGTCGGGCCGTAGACCTTGTGGCCGGTGAAGACGAAGAAGTCGCAATCGAGAGCCTGGACGTCGATCGCCTGATGCACCGCGCTCTGGGCCCCGTCGAGCAGCACCGGCACGCCACGCTCGTGGGCGATGCGGACGATCTCCGCCGCCGGCGTCACCGTCCCGAGGACGTTCGACATGTGGCTGATCGCCACCATCTTGGTCTTCGGGGTGAAGAGTTTTTCGAACTCCTCGACCAGGAAATTGCCCTCGTCGTCGACCGGGGCGAATTTCAGCACGGCGCCGCGGCGCTCGCGCAGGAAGTGCCAGGGCACGATGTTGGAATGGTGCTCCATGATCGACAGGATGATCTCGTCACCCTCGCCGATCAGCCCGGCCCAGCCCATGCAGGTCGCCACGAGGTTGTAGGCCTCGGTGGCGTTGCGGGTGAAGATGATCTCGTCGGTGGAGCGGGCGTTGAGGAATTGCCGCGTGGTCTCGCGGGCGCCCTCGAAGCCTTCCGTCGCGGCGTTCGCCATGAAATGCAGGCCGCGATGCACGTTGGCGTAGGCCGTCTCCATCGCCCCCGACATGGCGTCGATCACGGCCTTCGGTTTCTGCGCCGAGGCGGCGTTGTCGAGATAGACCAGCGGCTTGCCGTAGACCTGCTGCGACAGGATCGGGAATTGCGCCCGGATCGCCTCGACGTCGTAGGGGGTCTGGAGGACGGGTGCGTTCATGACGGGCTCTCTGGCGGGCTCTCGTGCAGGGCGTGAGAGAAGAGGCCGGCCCGTAGGCCGGCCCCTGTCGCGTGGGGTGAGGTCAGCCGCGGCGGGCGAGCCAGGCCTCGATCTCGGCGATCATCGCGGCGCGGGCACCCTCGTGGGTGACCGCCTCGATCGCCTCGCCGAGGAAGGCCTGGACCAGCAGGCTCTCGGCCTGGGCGCGCGGCAGGCCGCGGGCCATCAGGTAGAACAGCAGGTCGTCGTCCGGCGCGCCGCAGGTGGCGCCGTGGCCGCAGACCACGTCGTCGGCGAAGATCTCCAGCTCCGGCTTGTTCATCATCTGCCCCTCGTCGGTGAGGAGGAGGCAGTCGGACTTCATCTTGCCGTCGGTCTTCTGGGCGACCTGGCGGACGATGATCTTGCCCTGGAACACGCCGGTGGCGTCGCCGTCGATCACCGTCTTGAACTGCTCGCGGCTGATGCCGCCGAGGGCGGCGTGGTCGGCGAGCAGGGTCGAGTCGGCGAGCTGGCCGTCGCGGATCATCGCGGCGCCGTTGACGGTGGCGGTCGCATCGTCGCCCGCGAAGTGCAGGTAGAGCTGGTGGCGCGACAGCACCGCCCCGGTCACCACGTTGACGGTCTCGATATGCGAGCCGGCGCCGAGGCGGGCCGAGACGGTGGAGAGCGCGATGGCCGCGTCACCCTCGATGTTGAGCCGGCTGTGCAGCACGCGGGCGCGGTCGCCGACCACGACGTCGAGGACGTCGTTGGGCTGGTAGGCGATCCCGTCCGGACCCTCGTGGCTCTCGATGAGCGTGACCTCGGAATCCACGCCGGCGACGACCAGCACGCGGGTCGCGGTCGAGAACGGCGCGGAACCGGTGCCGACGAAGCGCAGGTGCAGGGTCCGCCCGATCTTGGCGCCCTCGGCGACCCGGATCACCGCCCCGTCCGCCATGAAGGCGGCGTTGAGCTGGTAGATAGGATTCTCGCGGGTCTGCTCGACCGGGGCGAGGTGGTCGAGGAGCGGGTGCCCCTCGGCCATCGCCTTCGCGAAGGGCACCACCTCCAGGCCGTCGGGCAGGCCGGCGAGATCGGAGAGCGCCGCGACCAGGTGGCCGTTGACGAAGGTCAGGCGCGCCGCCTCGATCCCGGCGAAGCCCCGGGCGGTCTTGACGGCGTTGCGGGCGGTCTCGGCATCCGGCGCGTCGGCCGGCGGCGCGGCCTCGCGAACCGCGGCGCGCAGGTCGGTGTACTTGAACGCCTCGACGCGGCGATGCGGCAGGCCCGCCGCCTCGAAATAGCGAAACGCCTCCTCGCGGGCGATGGCCGCCCCCGGGAGCTTGAGCCGCTGGACCTCGAAGAGCTTCGAGAGCCCGGTCTCGGCGGCGGTGCGGAGCGTGGTGACGTCGGCCATGGTCACGCGGCCTCGTTCGCCCGGTACTCGGCGTAGCCCGAGGCTTCGAGCTCGAGGGCGAGCTCCTTGCCGCCGGACTTCACCACCCGGCCCTGCGCCATCACGTGCACGGTATCGGGCACAATGTGGTTGAGCAGGCGCTGGTAGTGGGTGATGACCAGGAAGCTGCGGTTCTGAGCGCGCAGCGCGTTCACGCCCTCCGAGACGATGCGCAGCGCGTCGATGTCGAGGCCGGAATCGGTCTCGTCGAGGACGCAGAAGCGCGGCGACAGGAGCGCCATCTGGAGGATCTCCATGCGCTTCTTCTCGCCGCCGGAGAACCCGACGTTGAGGGCGCGCTTGAGCATCTCGCGGTTGATCTCGAGCTTGTCGGCTGCCGCGAAGACCTGGCGCATGAAATCTGGGGTGGTCAGCTCCTCCTCGCCGCGGGTCTTGCGCTGGGCGTTCATCGCCGCCTTGAGGAAGGTCATCGTGCCGACGCCCGGGATCTCCAGCGGGTACTGGAAGGCCAGGAAGATGCCGGCGGCGGCGCGGGCATCCGCCTCCATCTCCAGGATGTTCTCGCCGTCGAGCAGGATCTCGCCGTCGAGGACCTCGTAGTCCTCCTTGCCGGCGATGACGTAGGACAGGGTCGACTTGCCGGAGCCGTTCGGGCCCATGATGGCGGCGACCTCGCCGTCGTTGACGGTCAGGCTGAGGCCGTTGAGGATGCGCTTGTCCTCGATGTTGACGACCAGGTTCTTGATTTCGAGCATGGTAAGGCAGTCCTGACGGGAGCGGTCGACCGGGCGATACCGCATCCGTTGCAATGAATGTCGGGCAGGGAAGGCTTCCGGCGATGCGCCGGAAGCCTGGAAGCGATCAGCCCACCGAGCCTTCCAGGCTGATCGAGATCAGCTTCTGGGCCTCGACGGCGAACTCCATCGGCAGCTGCTGCAGCACGTCGCGGACGAAGCCGTTGACGATGAGTGCGGTCGCCTCCTCCTCGGAGAGGCCGCGCTGCTGGCAGTAGAACTTCTGATCCTCGGAGATCTTCGAGGTGGTGGCCTCGTGCTCGAACACCGCGGACGCGTTCTTCGACTCGATGTAGGGCACGGTGTGCGCGCCGCACTGGTCGCCGATGAGCAGCGAGTCGCAATTGGTGAAGTTGCGCGCGCCCTTGGCCTTCTTGTGCGCCGAGACGAGGCCGCGGTAGGTGTTCTGCGACCGGCCGGCCGAGATGCCCTTCGAGATGATCCGGCTCGTCGTGTTCTTGCCGAGATGGATCATCTTGGTGCCGGAATCGACCTGCTGCATGCCGTTCGACACCGCGATCGAGTAGAACTCGCCGCGGGAATTGTCGCCGCGCAGGATGCAGGACGGGTACTTCCAGGTGATCGCCGAGCCGGTCTCGACCTGCGTCCACGAGATCTTCGAGTTCACGCCACGGCAATCGCCGCGCTTGGTCACGAAGTTGTAGATGCCGCCGCGGCCTTCCGAGTCGCCCGGGTACCAGTTCTGCACCGTCGAGTACTTGATCTCGGCGTCGTCGAGGGCGACGAGCTCGACCACCGCGGCGTGGAGCTGGTTGTCGTCGCGGCGCGGGGCGGTGCAGCCCTCGAGATACGAGACGTAGGAGCCCTTGTCGGCGATGATCAGCGTGCGCTCGAACTGGCCGGTGTCACGCTCGTTGATGCGGAAGTAGGTCGACAGCTCCATCGGGCAGCGCACGCCCGGGGGGATGTAGACGAACGAGCCGTCGGAGAACACCGCCGAGTTCAGCGTGGCGAAGTAGTTGTCGGTCACCGGCACGACCGAGCCGAGGTACTTCCGCACCAGCTCGGGATGCTCGCGCAGGGCCTCCGAGATCGGCATGAAGATGACGCCGGCCTTGGCGAGTTCCGCTTTGAAGGTGGTGGCGACCGAGACCGAATCGAACACCGCATCGACTGCGACGCGGCGCTCGGGGGCGATGCCCTCCAGCACCTCGACCTCGCGCAGCGGGATGCCGAGCTTCTCGTAGGTCTTCAGGATCTCGGGGTCGATCTCGTCGAGCGACTGCGCCGCCTTGCGCTTCGGCGCGGCGTAATAGTACAGCTCGTCATAGTTGATCTTGTCGTACTCGACCCGCGCCCAGTTCGGCTCCTGCATGGTGAGCCAGCGGCGATAGGCGTCGAGGCGCCATTCGAGCATCCACTCCGGCTCGTCCTTCTTGGCCGAGATGAAGCGGATCACGTCCTCGGAGAGGCCCTTCTCGGACTTCTCCATCTCGATCGTGGTCTCGAACCCGTACTTGTACTGATCGACGTCGATGGCACGGACGCGATCGACCGTCTCCTGCACTGCAGGCATACCCGTCTCCTACCGCTGACGGCTTCAAGGGCCGCGAGGTGATGACACGGCCGGAAGGGGCTGCGCGCTCACGCGGCCCGTTCCCGGCGCTTATATAGGGATGAAACCAGCCGATCGAAGGCCGCGAGGAAGCTTTCCCCGTCCTTGTCCCGGCTGTTCCACCCCAAACTCACGCGCAGCGCCCCCGCGGACAGGGTGGGATCCACCCCCATCGCCGCGAGCACGCCGGAGCGCGACACCTTGCCCGAGGCACAGGCCGCCCCGGACGAGACCGCCACGCCGTCGAGGTCCAGGGCGATCAGGGCCGTCTCGGCCTTGAGCCCCGGCACGGCGAAGCACGATGTGTTGGGCAGGCGCTCCGCCCCGGCACCGAACAAAACCGCGTCCGGCGCGCGGGCCCGCACGCCCGCCTCGATCGCGTCGCGAAGATCCGCGAGGCGGATGGCCTCGGCCGGCAGCGACGCGAGCGCCAGCTCGGCCGCGACGCCGAAGCCGACGATGCCCGGCACGTTCTCGGTTCCGGCCCGCAGGCGCGCCTCCTGCCCGCCGCCACGCAGGAAGGCGCCATCGAGGGTCGCTCCCTCCGCGAGCACGATCGCGCCCACGCCCTTCGGCGCGCCGAGCTTGTGACCCGACAGGGTCACGGCGTCGGCGCTGAATATATTGCGCGCAACCGATATCCGTCCAGCGGCCTGGACCGCGTCGCTGTGGAGCAGGGCGCCGTGCTGGCATGCGAGCGCCGCAATCCTCGCCAAGGGCTGGACCAATCCGGTCTCGTTGTTGGCGGCCTGGACCGACACGAGCGCCGTGACGCCCTCGGCCGCCAGAATCGCGAGCCGCGCCTCGAGTATGTCGAGGCGCAGAATCCCGTCGGCATCGACCGGCAGGATCTCGGTGGCCTCGGGGGCGAAGCGGTGACCCTGCAGGCAGCACGGGTGCTCGGTCGCGCCGATGAGCAGCCGGCTCGGCGCCGGCAGGCCGCGCCGCCGCAGGGCACCCGACAGGACCGCGTTCGCCGCCTCGGTGCCGCCGCTGGTGAACACCACCTGCGAGGGCGCAGCGCCCACGAGGGCCGCGACCCGGGCCCGCGCCGCCTCGACGGCGGAGCGCGCGGCCCGCCCCTCGCGGTGGACCGAGGACGGGTTGCCGGGCAGCTCGACGAGCGCGCGCGCGACCGCGTCCGCCACCTCGGGCCGCAGGGCGGAGGTCGCGTTATGGTCGAGATAGGCCCGCGCGCGCTCCATGCGCTGAATTCCTTTGCCTTTCCCCCCGGGGACCGTGCTAAGGCCCGCCCCGGACACGCGTAATCAGATGGTGCGTTCTCAGCCGCGCGAAACGCGGGACTGCAGCACCCGGTTGTTTAGAATGATTCTAATCATTTAGAACCGTTCTAAGGGTGCTTTTATGGGAGACGGACCCCGAGTCAAGCTACGGGCCCGGGCTCCCGGTCCGGTTCCACGCGGCGCTCACGCACCCTTGAAGCTCGAGAAGAGGTCGTTCATGCCCGAGGTCATCTTCGCCGGTCCCGCCGGTCGGCTGGAGGGGCGCTACCAGGCGCCGAAGCAGAAGGGCGCGCCGATCGCCATCGTGCTGCATCCGCACCCGCAATTCGGCGGCACGATGAACAACCAGATCGTCTACAACCTGTTCTACACGTTCGCGAATCGCGGCTTCGCGGCCCTGCGCTTCAACTTCCGCGGCGTCGGCCGCAGCCAAGGGTCGTTCGATCACGGCGTCGGCGAGTTGTCGGACGCGGCCGCCGCCCTCGACTGGGTGCAGGCGGTGAACCCCGAGGCCCGGGCCTGCTGGATCGCCGGCGTGTCGTTCGGCTCGTGGATCGGCATGCAGTTGCTGATGCGCCGTCCGGAGATCGAGGGCTTCATCTCGATCGCCGCAATGGCCAACCGCTACGATTTCAGCTTCCTCGCCCCCTGCCCGTCCTCGGGCCTGTTCGTGCACGGCTCCGAGGACCGGGTCGCGCCGGCCCGCGAGGTGATGCCGGTGATCGAGAAGGTGAAGACCCAGAAGGGCGTCATCATCGAGCACCAGATCGTCGACGGCGCCAACCACTTCTTCGACGGCAAGGTCGACGAGCTGACCCAGACGGTGGACACGTATCTCGACAAACGGTTGGGCAAGCGGGACGAGGCGGCGTAAGCCCTCTTCTCTCGCGCGACGCTGCCATGCCCTCGATGTCATCCCGGGGCTCGCCGAAGGCGAGAACCCGGGATGTTGGGGTGGACGGCCCCCGCCGGCATCATAAGTGCCAGGTTGAGGTCGTCTGACACCCAACCGAGGAGACCGTCCGTGACGCAGATTAGCATCATCGGCCTGGACATCGCCAAGTCCGTCTTCCAGTTCGAGGCCCAGGACGCGCAGGGCGCCGTGGTGAGCACCGAGCGCGTCTCGCGCGACAAGCTGCTGCCGGCGCTCAAGAAGATCCCCGCCACCATCGTGGCGATGGAGGCCTGCGCCACCGCCCATCACTGGGCGCGCCAGATCCGGGCTCTGG
>NZ_FPCB01000024.1:0-128943 GCF_900116815.1 Methylobacterium sp. 174MFSha1.1
GCTCGGCCGACCGCCGCGGCCTCGCCCTCGACCGCCACCACGGTCCGGGTGTCGCCCGCGTCCGGGTCGGCGTCGTTGGCCAGCACGCCTTCGGCGGCGGACACCGCGAGGGGCGTGTCCTGGTCGGTGCGGGCGGCGTCGGCGAGGGCCACGACGGGATCGTTCTGGCCCACGATGGTGACGGTGACGAACGCCGAGGCACTGGCGCCGACCGCGTCCGTGACGGTGTAGCAGAAGCGGTCTGTGGCGGTCTCGCCGGCCCGCAGCGCCTCGAAGGCACGGGCAGGATCGTAGAGAAGCCGCCCGTCCTCGGTGAGGGTGACGCGGCCGCGCGTGCCGATGGTGTCGATGCCGATGGTGGCGCTGTCGCCGGCATCGACGTCGGTGAAGACCGGGGCGAGGCTGGCTGCCGGCCCGTCCTCGCTCACCTGCAGCGCCAGGTCCGACACCTCCGGCGCGTCGTTGACCGGCGTCACGGTGATGCGCACCATCGCCACGTTGCTCGCCAAGCCGCCGCTGGTCACCCGGTAGAGGAAGCTGTCGGTGCCGTGGAAGTTCGCCTCGGGTGTGTAGGTGAACGTGCCGTCCGGGTTGAGCCCGACGGTACCGCGGGCCGGTCCAGCGACCAGTTCCGGCGCGAGGGTGCGACCGAGCAGGCCGGTGTCGTTCGCAAGCACCGACACCCGCACGACCCTGTCCTCCGCGACGGAGACCGCGTCGTCTGCCGCCTTCGGCGGCTTCGCCACGATGCTCACATCGTCGATGCGCACGACAGAGGCCGTTGCGCCGAAGCCGATGAGGTCGAAGTAGAGCCGTGCGACCGTTCCGGCCGGGATCGAGGACAGGTCGATCTCGACGGTGAGCGGGGCCCCGGTGACACGCCCGTCCGTCCCGAGCCCCGAGACGGTGACCCCCGATGCGGTGCGAAGCGTCCCGTCGGTCTGTAGGTTGAGGAGCGCGTCGGTACCCGCCAGAGCCACCGCGCCGGCGATGGGCTGCCTGTCCGTGCCGAGCAGGGCCACCTCGAAGGCGTCTTGCGGCCCAGCTCCATTGGCGGCTAGCCCGAGACCCGAGAGGGTGAACCGCAGGATGCCGCCGTCCGGGGCAGCAAAATCCTGTGTTGCCCGGGTGGCAAGGCGGGTCGTCTCGCGCAGGACGAGCTCGCCGTTCTCGACCGACGCACCTCCGAGGAAGGTCCAACCGAGATCGATCGCCGAGAAGTCGCCGTTGGCGAGCGGCGGCGGAGCGTGAGCGGCAAGCCGTGTCAGCGCCGCGCCCGCAGCCGGGCTCCCCGCGTTGGACGCATCGGGACCGGCGAGCCCCTCCAACCATCCCAGTGCACCGCCGCTGAGGAGGGGAGCAAAGGCATCGATGGCCTTCTGCATCGCCTTGCTGCCGGCCTGCGCAACCATGCCAGCTGCGTCGTCGCGGTATTGCGCGAGGTAGAGGAACAAGTTCGCCAATTGATCGATGCTCTGCTTCGTCAAATGCTCGGGCTGATCGAGGGCGAGTGACAGGGCGGAGTTTTGGATCGGCAAAGCGCTCGCTTCGCCGAAGGTGGACATGAAATTTTCGGGTCGCGTGATCGGCCGCGATGTACCGTTATCGTCGACGTACTCGTCGAATAGCCCAAGGTTGTGTCCGAGCTCGTGCGCGATCACCCAGCCGAACAGGGCGCCCAGATCCGCGCGTGAGGCCGTGCGGCTGTCGATTTGCTCGATCATGCCGTCGACCACGAGGGTCATCGGGGGACCGTTGAACGAGCCTGTGCGGGTCCCGTTGATCAGGCTATCGAGGCGATAGAGCACCTGCGCCGCGGTGAGCGTGGAGGCGATCGTCTGCCGAGCCTTGACCGGCGCATCCGAGTCGCTGCCGTTCGCAAGGACCAGAAGGTCGACGAGGTTCGCGTCGTCGAAGTCCTGGCCCGCGAAGCTCCGCTGTACGCCGACATCGGCGATCCGCACCATTCGGATCGGGTTGTCGCCGCTGTCTCGGCGAACGAGGGATTTGTCGGCAATCGACTTCTCGTAGACGGTATCGAAAGCAGCGGTGAGGCCCGTCTCGAACTGCTTCCACGCCGCATCCGTGATCCCGTCCGGGAAGAGGTTGGCGAAGACGTCGTAGCCTGGCTCGGACGCCAAGGCCCCGGCCTTGTAGCTGGCCAGCAAGCTGGTGAGATCCCGCCGCAATCGGTTCAGATCGAGACCGACGGTCTGCGTCCTGTTCGCGCGCGCCTCGACGATCGTACGGCCGAGATAATTGCCATTATAGCTGAATTCCAGGTTCTTTGATTCGGCGACAACTCCTGAAACGAGCTTGGGTGCGAAAGCTACCCTAATGAAATTCTCCTTGTCTTTGCCTGTATCGACAGAAATCTTGCCGGTCGAGAAGTCCCCTGGGCCACCGAGCGTGTTGACGCCCAGCAGATTGACGTTGAAGAAGTTGATGGCTGCGCCCGCCCCGCCGGGATTGTAGATATCAATGGTTCGGGTCGTAGTCTCCCGAGTGTCAGCGAGTCTGAGCCTACCGTCGATGCTACTGTCGTCCGCGAGGTCGACGAAGTAGAACAGCTTCACCTGTTGCGGGCTCTTGGCGGTGCCGCCGTTTCCGATCTCCGAAACGGTGATGGTCGCCGGCAGGAGCAGCGCGCCCTTGTCTCCGAGTTGATCGACGTAGGCATCACGCAGGGCCGCGTAGACCGTGATCGTCTTCGAGGCCCCGGCCGCAAGGGTCAGCGTTGTGCCGACGACGTCGCCGCTCTTCTCACCATCGTTCAGAACGTAGGTGTCGCCGTCGATTTCCAGAATGAGAAATTGATTCTTATCAGCTTCGATCCTGAAGCTGAGCGATTTTTTCAATGGGTTTGTGATGGTAATGGTTTGAATGTTATGACCATCTTCGTGCATGCCGTTAGCGCTCAGCTTCGACATGAGCACGCCTTGCGTCCCCATTCCAACGTCGCGGCCCAGGCCGGCGAACCCGGTCTTCACTGCGTCATCGAGATAGACGAGGCCGTCCTTCGCTTTGTAGCTGCTATCCATGACGACGAGGCCGCCGGGTCCGATATTGTCGATAAGAATACCCATCCGATCCGTCACGACATTCAGGTCGACGAGCGGCAACTTGACATCGTATTTAAATATCAGCTTACCGCTGCGGCCGCGCACGCTATCGGGAATATCGACGGTGTATCGATCGAAGATGTAGCCGACCCCGGCAGGAACGTTGATATCATCCCCAAGTTGCTGGCTAGTTCCATTTTCGAAGTCCACCCATACAGACAACTTGCGCTGAAATCCTGGAATTTGTATGAGCTCTTCATTGGCAACTTCGAAAGTTAGTCGATCCATATCCTCAGGAAAATACATTCTGTTATGAACAATCTCAGCCCCCGGGAGCATTCGATAAGAATAATCCAAGAGGCTCGATTGCATCAGACCGATGAACGCGGCCAGTAGATCGACGCCGGCCCCGATACCAGCCTCTTTGACGCCCTTCTTGAAATCAACAAGTTTGCCGGCTTCGTCGAGTGCCGTCAGCACTCGGTACCATGAATTGAGCGTCTCCAGGCTGTCCTGACCGGATGTAAGCAGCGACTTGATGAGCGCCGCCGATTTTTCGATGACGACGGTGAATGCACCCATCGGGTTCGGCGCATCCGCGGCGGCCCCGATCACGCTCGGGTTGAAGAGAACGCCCTCGATGAGACCGTTGACGAAGCCGAAGGCCGATTGGGCAACCGTCTCGGTGATCGGCTTGCCGAAACCGACGATGCCTTGATCCTTGAGCCAGGTGACGAACTGGTCCGCGCTGACCTTGACCTTCAGGTTCAAGAGGCCGTCCAAAACGCCGCTATTGCCGCCCTGGTGAGACCAGCCTGGCACTTCCCACATCGTCCCGGTCCAGAAGATCGGGAACCGGCCGAGGATCGGCCGGGTGCTGGCCTGGAAGTCGCCGTTGAAGACGAGAGCGAGGTCCTGTCCGTCGAGCGGAACGCGGGTTTCGGCAGCGTTGGCGGGATCCGGACGGTAGTCGGAAGTCCGTCCTCCGCTACCCAGGCTCGAATAAGCCCAACCGGTGCCGACGCCCTCCCAGCTGACGTCGTCGGCGAAGGCGCCGCCAGCTGTCGCCTCGTTATTCTTTTTCGTGACGGGATCGACCGACCGGAGCACCTCTCCGGCTCGATACCAGGGTTCGTTCACGCTCTCGTCGGGCCGGTAACGCGCGAGGCCGAGCTTGTCCAGCAGGAACTGCTTGATGACATCTGGCTCTTCATCATAATCATTATCTGAAATCTTTCGCCAGATACGATCCCCGGGGATTAAGCCCTGGCTCTCCGCGTCGGGGTTGTCGCGCTGCGACAGATCTGCCGTTCCCAAGTACCAGCTCTGAACGCGGCCGTGCGGGCGCCCGATCCCGAGGGCGTCGTCGCTCACGAAGCCAGGGCGCCCGGTCAGGTTGATATCGACGTCCGCGCGCCCATCATCAGTGCCGTATTTGTATGCAAGGGGATCCGTAGCCGGAAGCGCGCCCATCGCCAGGGAGCGCCCATTCGGTGTCATCGTCCAGTTGAATGCAATGTTTCCGAAGGCCGGCAGCAAGCTTGCAACAGCTTTAGGCTTCTCCTTCGCCGTTTCCTGATAATAATTATCGAAGAAATCGATTCCGTTCCATACCGTTACGCGGGGATCTTCGAAATCGCCATAAGATATTGTTCCATATTGAAGAAGAGAAAGTGCATAATCAACATTCGTAAGTACTTGGCTTGCCTTCTCCACAGCCAGGATGCTCGCAGGATTGATCGCTACCGCAACGGCTTGGCCGATCAGTCCCGCAGCCTTCACGAAATCGCGGATCGGGATGTCCAACGTCGCCTGCGGGAAATCGTGCGGATCGAGAGTGGTGACTTGAAGATCGCGGGGATCGTTCGGCTTGTAGACGTAGGTGAGGATGCGCTGGGCGATCTCGCTGTTGACTGCCGTACCCCGGCTGTGACCGATGAGGTGCAGCGGCGCGGCGAAAACCTTGCCGTTCAGCTGCGCATCGAGGTTGACGAGGCCGGCAAACAGGGCGTCGCCGGCTGCTTCCGCGAAGCCGGAATCGCTGATGCGGGATTCATCGACCCAGTCCGATATGAGCACGAGCGCCATCCCGCGCGCTGCGGCGGCTTCGACCGTCGGGACGTCACCGACCGGCATCCATAGCCGGTCGCTCGTGATGGCATCGGTGGCGCTGAAGTTAGGATTGTAGCGGAACACGGCGCCGTTGTTCTTCTCGGCGATGGTTCGGGCGATGGTAGCCATCGCCGTGCTGCCCGCCAGATCGTTGTCCCAGTTCAGCGAACCGGGGACCGGCGGCTGGTAACCGTGCGTCAGCACCGTGACGCTCTTGAAAGCATTCAGGACCGTAGGCTGCGGATTGTAGACGAAGGAAGCAGATTTTCTATAGATCTTGCCGTCCCTCTCGACTTCGACGCCCCACCAGTACGTCTGTCCCGCCGTGAGATGCAGCGATTCGATGTCCAGCTTGATGTCCTGCCCGTCCCTGGGGGCCGCGAACCGCTTCGCCAGGATCCTATTGCGATTCAGGTCGGGATAGAGGATCGATCGATCGAGGGCGATCAGCTCGTCGTCGCTCAGGTCTTGATCGTTGCGATACTGCTTGGCGAGTTCCAGCTGCACGTCCGCCGGAGTGTCCGACGGGAACAATCCGCTGCCCGGTCCGAAGGTGCTCAGGAAGAGGGTGCTCGCGTATTCGCCCGGGTCGTAGATGCCCGGCTCCTTCAGCGTCAGGAACGCGTCCTGATGCGCGAGGCCGCGCGGCAGCCCGCCCGTGCCGATCGGCGCGTTCTCGGAGGCGCCGACGCCGTCCGCGCCGTGCTCCGTAGGGCGGAACACGAGATCGCGGAATGTGTCGCGATACCCGGCGTAATCGGCCCGCACGTCGATGAGGAAGTTCACCCCCTGGCGCTGGCCGTTGAGCAGGCTTGCGAGCGGGACTGCCCCCTGCAGGTCGTCGATGCCTCGTCGCGCGAGGTCGCCGCTCAGGAGCGGGTTGGCGAGGGTGAATTCGAGCTGCTTGACGAGTTCGGTCGCGTCGTAGCCGAAGATCGCGCCGTTGCCGGTGCTTGCCGCGTAGAGATACTTGCCGTCCGGCGAGATCGTGACGCCCTGGCCCCAGGATTCCGGGATCATCCGCGTGGCGCCCGTGACCTGCGCACCCTTCTGGAACGGATCCTTGATCACCGCGACGCTGCCGCCGGCCGGCGCCAGCGGCTCGTAGTTCGGGTCGCGCTGCGGAATATCGTACTGATAGCGGTTGTAGGACTGAACGAACGCGTACCACTTCTTATCCGACGACACGTTGTTCGTCAGGACGAAGTCGTAAGCGTCGTTGACCTCGAAGGAGTCGTTGATGTCGCGCGACAGTTGCGGCGGGATGTTGAAGGCGACGGAGTGGCTGGCGCTCCAGGCCTTGTCCTTCTGGACGAGGAAGGCGAGCCCGACCTGATCGTTCGCGCGGTCGGCGAATACGATGTAGGGAGCGCCGTCCGGGCCGTAGAGCGTCTTCACCGTGGTAGGTTCACGGATCTGCGCGCCCTGGATCGCGTCGACGTTGGCGGCGAGCGTCAGCGTGACCGCCTTGTCGGCGATGATCCTGGCGATGGGCGGCAGATCAAAGATTGCGACGCCGCCCGCCGCGCCCTGCGGGCCGTTGGACAGCGTGTAACCGACGACGAGCTGCGTTCCGTCCGGAGTCAGCGCGAGGTCGCGCAGCCCGGTTGCCGCAATCCCGAGGCTCAACGTGTGGACGTGCTGGTTGTAGGTCCGCGAGGCCGGATCGACATCGACGACGTAGATCGAGCGCGAGGCGTAATCGCTGACGAGCGCGTACTTGTTGGTCTTGTCGAAGGTGATGCCGAACGGCGAGGCGCCCTTGATGGCGATGACGTCGTTCGTCTTCGGGGTGCTCGGCGTCGCATCGACCTGGCGCATGGCGATCGTGTCGACCACCGCGATGCTCCCCGAGCCGCGCATGGTCACGTAGGCGCGATCCTGCAGCCCTGTGAGGATGATCTTCTGGAGTCCGCCGCTCGCCGGGGCGGTCGGCAGCCCGTTCTCCCCCAGGGTGCCGATCGGGATGCGGGCGATGAGCTGGGGCAGCTCCTTGCCGGCCTGGTCCTTCACCGCGGTCACCGCCACGATCTGGTCGGCGAACACGGAGGATCCGTTCTCGAGCGTCATGCGGCCGTTCGCGACGGCGCCGAACACGCTCTCCCCGGTGACCTCCACGAAGCGCGCGTCGCTCGCCTTCGCCCGCGTGTCGAACTTGCCCTTGTAGTCGCGTCCGTTGAACGTGATCTCGAGGCCCGCTTGCGCGCCGGTGTAGATCTGCCTGCCGTTGAAGACGTGCGTGACCTGGAACAGCGAGATCGGCATCGCGCCGACCGCGACGCGGTCCGGGATGCGGAACTTCGCGACGTCGAGCGCGCCGTCCTGGCCGAGCTGCGAGGCGTGCACCGCGACCGAGACGCGCTCCAGACCCGTCTTCGGGTCCGTGAAGACGATCTCCACGATGTCGCTGCCCGTGTCGCCGATCGTGGAGATCTGGCGGCTGAACTCCGCGGCGGGCGGGGGCTCGCCGAACACCACCCAGACGTGCTCGCTGTCCTGCGTGGCGGCGCTCTCGTAGCCGTGCTGGGGAACGTTCTCCCCTGAGTGGATCGGTCGGAAGTTCGTGCCCTTGACGATCAGCACCGGCTCGACCGTATCCGTCTCGGGATCGATCTTGTCGAACTGGACCTGGGCGGAGACGACGACCGGCGCGTTGTCGATGCTCACGCTCTTCGGGAAGATCGTCGGCTTGAACTGGTTGACGACGTCCTTCCGGACGCTGACCGACATGTCGACCGTGGTGAGTCCGCCTTCCGGCTCGATCGACACCATCTTGACGTCGTTGGCGCCGAACGGGAGGTAGACCAGGATCGAGTTAAAGGCGTTGACGATCCCCCCGACGAGCGCACCGCCGACGGCGGTGACCGTCCGGATGACGCCCGCTGTGGCACCGCGGATCTGGGGTACGAACTCGGCCAATCCCGCCAGGGCCCCGTCGATCGCCATCACCGCGTAGGTGCCCGAGCGGCGCACGCCGTCATGCGGGGGCGAGGTGGTGCGCGCGACGCCGTTCGCGTCGACGACGCCCGTCTCGTCCTCCATCCAGACCTTCCGGACGCCGTCCTCGGTCGCCACGTCGTCGAGGCGGTAGAACACCACCGTCTGGCCCGGGGCGAGTCCGGTCGGGATCGCCAGTTGGGCCGGCACGCTGAGGCTCGCGCCCTGCATGTCGAGTTCGAAGGCGGCGCCGAACGTCCATCCGAGCTGGGTCGGGGGCAACGGAGCGGGCAGGTCGGACTGGGCGAGGCTGCGGATCGCGACCTGGGTCGTACCGGGCATCGCGCCCGGTGCGATGGCGACCTGATACCCGTCGGCGTTGCGGATGAGGGCACCGTCCGCCGTGACGCTCGCAGTCCCGGTGACGGGCACCATCACGCGCACGGCCACCAGCGTCTCGGTCATCTTGTAGACGGCTGTGACGATCGCCTCGCCCGGCGCCCTGGCGATGATCCGGCCGTCCGGCGTGATCTCGATCACGGACGGATCGCTCACCCAGTAGCGCGTACCCTGGGCCGCCGTCGCGACGTTGGTCGCCACGTCCAACGGATCGGTGAACAGCTTGAGCTGGCGCGTGCCGCCCTCGGCCGACAGGGTCACGGCGTCCGGATAGACGTCGGTGCCGAGCAGGTCGAGGAGCATCTCACCGCTGTCGGCGGGCTCTCCCACCATGAAGGCGGTGGCGGCGGTCAGCCCGTTGCGGTTCGCCACCACGGCTCCGTAGCCAAATCGCTCACCGACGAGCAATCCGCCGGCCGTCACGGTGGCGGCCGGGTTGGTCGTGGACCAGGACAGGTAGGACCCCGGCAGCACGACGCCGAGCTGATCCTCGAAGTCGCCGACGAGCTGCAGCTGCTGCCGCTCGCCGATCGCCAGCCGCGGCTTGCGGACCTCGAAATCGAGGGCGATCAGCCGCGCCCCTGAGACCGCGACGGCGACGCCGGTCTCGGTGGAGGCCGAATGGCCGTCGTCGGCCACGAGGCGGAAGCTCGCCGTACCCGTGTAGCCGGCCTCCGGCGAGAAGATCACCGAGCGCCCGTCTCCCGACAGGCGGGCGGTGCCGTGGCTCGCGCCGACGACGCGCAGGAAGACGGGATCGCCCTCCGGGTCGCTCACGAGCCCGCTCATCGGCACCGCGACCTCGAGCCCCTCGTGGGTCTTGAACGCGCCGTCGGCGGCGATCGTCGGCGCCCGGTTGGCCGAGAAGCCGAGAGCCTGGAACAGGAGCTGGCGATCCGCGGCGGTGACGACGCCGTCGCGGTCGAGATCGGCCTGCACGATGTAGCCGGCCTCGCCGCGCGCCTTGCCGATCGCACCCGCGAGCAGGGCCGCATCAAGGCCGTCGACCGTCGCGTCGCGGTTCACGTCTCCGGCCGCGAACAGGTCGAGCCGGTAGCCGCCGGCGCCCGCTCCCGACACCGAGAGCAGCTTCACCCCGGCGGAATCGAGCTTGAACAGGGCGAAGGCCCGTCCGTCCTCGACGCGCGAGGCCACCGGCGCGAGGCCGCCGAGGGTCGGCAGGGCCGGCGACAGCCCGTCCGTCCCCTCGACCACGACGCCGAGATAGAGCGCCTCGCCGGCGCCCGACGTGACCTCAGAGGGCCGCACCGTGAGGGCGTAGCGGGCCGTCTCCCCGACGCCGAGGGTGCCGGCGACGTCGCGCGTCAGGTATTGCAGCGCCGTCCCGAGGTCGCCGGCGAGCGGCACCTCCTGCGGCTGCGCGCCGTACAGGATCGCCGCGGGCGTTCCCGAGCCGGCGATCGCCAGGCGGCCGTCGGCGCCGTAGCCGAAGCTCGCGGTCGTGCCCTCGACGAGGTGGCGCACCACCTCCAGGTGGCCGGCCGCGTCGTACAGGTAGACGATGTGAGCGCCGTTCGGCGCGATCACTCGGGCGATCCGGCCGCCCTCCCCGGCGACGAAGCGGATGCCCTCCCCGGTCGAGGCCAGGATGCCGCTGTCCGAGACGGTGAGCGTCGTGCCGTCGGTGAAGCGCACGAGGCGCGTGCCGCTCTGCCCGTTGATCGCGTAGGCGGTGCCGTCCGGCCCCGTCAGGGTGAAGGGCGTACCCTGCTGGCCGACGGGGTTGTACGGCAGCGCGGTGGTGAGGTCGTAGTAGCGAACGCCCGCCCGCACCAGCATGGTGCCGGCGAGATCGAGCGACCATTGCGAGCCGGCATCCGCGACGAACCGCGGCGTGTAGTAGGTCAGGCCGGCGACCTTGGTCTCGTCGGCCGTGAAGGTGAAGCCCTCCCGGCTGCCGTCCGGCAGCGTCAGGTAGAGCCGGGTGCCCTCGCGGAACGCCCCGTGGACGCCCTCGCTCTCGCGGCCGGTGGCCGGCACGTCGGTGGCGATGGCGGTGTCGCGCAGCGGCAGGCGCCAGCCGAGCCCGAAGGCGCCCGGGACGTCCGCGCGCGCCGAGTCGTACTGGCGCGCCAGCGTGACGGCATGGCCCGCGAGGGTGACCGTGAGGTCGGCGTCGGTGCGCAGGTAGCGGCCGGTCTTCTCGGCCGTGTTGATCTCGACCGGCGCCTCCGCCTCTGTGCTGCGCCCGGCAACGTCGGTCGCGGTCAGGCGCAGCCGGTAGAGGCCGTTCTCGAGCGTCCGCGGATCGAGGATGGCGAGCGCCCCCTCGACCGCGGTCTCGCCCTCGGCCAGGACCGTGAAGGTATCGCCGTCCGCCCGGGCGATCGCCAGCGTCCAGCGGTCGAGGTCGGTGTCCCGCACGCTACCCACGATCCCGGCCGGGGCCGTCAGGAGCAGGCCGCCTCGGGCCGCGTCGAAGGCGACCACGGGCGCGGCGGTGTCGGCGGGGTCGCGCACCTTGAGCACCGTCGTGGTGCGCCCGGTGACGCCGTCGGCGTCGGTGGCCTCGGCGACGATGGTCACCTTGCCGGGCGCCGCCGGCGTGAAGCGGGCGCGGCCGCGCTCGTCGAGTGCGATCGGCTGCCCGTCGACCGTGAGCGCGAGGCGAACGATCCGCGAGACGCTCGAGGCCACCGCGTGCAGCAGCACCTGCTGGCCCGGCAGGGCCGGGAAGCTCGGCGTCAGCTCGATGCGGACCGCCGGCGTCGCCGGCTCGACGCCCGCCCGGATGACCAGCGGCTCGGTGACCGTGCTCTCGCCGTCGCTCGCCGAGACCTTCACCAGGTAGTCGCCGGTCTGGCCGGGCCCGGGCAGCCAGCGCACCTCGCCGGTCGCGGCGTCGTAGGTGGCGCCTTCCGGCAGGCCGGTCATCGCGTAGGTCAGGACCGTGCCGGCATCGGGGTCGCGGCCCGCGACCCGGAAGACGAGCGCCTGCCCGAGCACTGCGGCGTGGTTGTCCACCGTCAGCACCGGCGCCCGGTTGACGTTGGCGATGCGCAGGACGACCTCGTTCTCGCTGCGCGCGCCGTTCACGTCGATCGCCGCGAAGCGCAGCACGGTCTCGCCGGCCTGGGTGAAGTCGGGGGTCCACTCGAAGCGGCCGGTCCGCAGGTCGAACAAGGCTCCGCGCGGCAGCGCGCCGAGGGGCGAGAACACGACCGGATCGTTGTCCGGGTCGCCGGCGGTCAGGCCGAACGACAGCGTCTCGCCCTCGCGGCCGAGCTGCGGGTACATCCCGGCGATGACCGGGGCGCGGTTCACGTTATCGACCGTGATCGCGATGGTCTCGCGGCTCGTCCGCGAGCCGTCGCTCGCGGAGAGCACGATGCCCGGATAGGTGCCCTGCGCGAACTGGTCCGGCACCCAGCTGAGCACGCCCGTCGCCGCGTCGAGGTAGGCGCCGGGCGGCAGGTTCTCGGCCGCGTAGGTGACCGGGTCGCCGTCCGGGTCGATCGCCGCGAGGCGGATCTCTAGGCGCTCACCCTCCCGGACCGTGCGGTCGCCGACAGGGAGGAGCCGGGGGGCCTGGTTGGCCGGCCGCACCACGATCCGGATGGTCTCCTCGGCCGCGCCGACCGCGCCTGCGCCGCCATTGCCGTCGTCCTGCACCCGCACGCGGATGAGGGTGGTACCGGCATCGGCCTCCCCCGGCGTCCAGGTCAGGAGGCCGGTGCCGTAGACGGATTGGCGGGTGAAGGTCATGCCCTCGGGCAGCGCCGCCTCGGCACCGTCGAGGAGGCGCGTCACCGCGAAGGAAAGGCCGTCCTGGTCGAGGTCGCGGGCGCGCACCGCGATCTGGAGCGCCTCGCCGATCACCGCGACTTTGTCTCCGATCCGGTCGAGCCGCGGCGCCTCGCTCGCGGATTTCGCGGTCAGCACGAAGCTGACCTCGTCGCGCTGCACGGGCGAGCGCCGCCCGTCGCCGTCGTCGGTCGCCGTCACGGTGACGACGTAGTTGCCGCGGTCGCCGGCGAGCGGCGCGAAGCGCAGGCTGCCGGTGCCGTCGCCGCGGTCGACGAAGGTGGCAAAGCCGCTCTCCGCCCCGAGCGCGACCGGGTTCGGGTCGAGGTCGAGGAGGTCGGCCGAGGCGGCCCGCCGGATCTTTGCCGTCAGCGTCAGGGGATTGCCGTCCGCGTCGGTGGCGAGGACCGGTACCTCCAGCACCTCGCCGCGCGACACCTCCTTGTTGGCGATCTCGGCGAGCTCCGGCGGCCGGTTCGCGTTGACGACGCGGATCGGCACGTCGACGACGCTGGTGAGCGGCGTGCCGGTGCGGTCGCCGTCGTCGATCGCGGAAAAGCGAACCGTGTAGCTCCCGGCCTGCGCGTAGCTCGGGCGCCAGATGAACAGCGCGCGGTCGGGGTCGAAGACGGCGCCCTCGGGCAGGCTGCTCACCGCGTAGGTCACGCTCGGCCGGTCCGCCCCGTCAGTGAAGACGAGGCTGCCGTTCGCCGCCCGCTCGGGCAGGCTGAAGAGCGGGTTGTCCGGATCGAAGGCGAAGGCCCGGAAGAATAGGACCTGGTTCTCCAGCACCTCCCAGGCACCCAGCCGGTCGAAGACCGGCGCGCCGTTGGCGTTGAGCACCGTGATTGTAGTCGTGATCCGGGCGGTGTCGACGCCGTCCGAGACGAAGAACGGGATCGCGTAGGTGCCGGCCTGGGTATAGGCGGGCGTCCACTCGAACACGCCGGTGTTCGGATCCAGGGTGGCGCCGGCGGGCAGGAACGGGCTCGCATAGGTGAGCGCGTCGCCCTCCGCATCCGCGCCGCGCAGGACGAAGCGGACGGGGTCACCCTCGCGCACCGTGTGGCTCGGCACGTTCCGGAGGGTCGGCGGCGCGTTCCGCTGCGCGACTTCGAGCGCGAAGGCGCGCGAGACCGTGTGCACCCCGTCGGTTACGAACAGGGTGACGTCGGCGTAGATCCCGGACTGGTCGTAGCCGGGCGTCCAGCGCAGGACGTTGCCCGCCGGGTCGAAGACGGCCCCGGGGGGAAGGTTGTCGGCATAGTAGGTGAGCAGCCGGCCTTCGGGATCGTTGGCCAGCAGCCCGATTTCGAAGGGCACGCCCTCGGCCAGCGCGTAGGTCGAAGAGAGCTCGCCTACCAGCGGCGGCGCGTCGCCGCCCGCGACGTCGATCGCGAAGACCTTCTGCGCGTAGCCGCCGCGGCGGTCGTAGACCCGCAGGATCACGGAGGCCTGGGACGGACTGTCAGCCGTCGGCGTCCAGGTCACGATGCCGGTGCTCGCGTCGACCCGCATGCTGTCCGGCGCGTCGAGGAGGACGTATCCCAGGACGGTGCCGTCGGGATCCCGCGCGGCGACCCGGTAGGTGTAGGCCTCGCCCACCCTGGCTGAGGTCACGGGCTCGCCCTCGATCACCGGGGGCGTGTTGGGATAGGGCAACGCGTAGATGCCATGCCCGAGCGCCACGCGCTGACCGTCCGGCACAGCGATGGTGATGGTGCGTGCGGTGGTCGCCTCGCCCGGCGCCAGGACGCCGTCCGCTCCCATGGCCGCACTCAGGTCGACCGCGAATAAGCCGCGCCCGTCGAGGCTCGCGCCCACCGGGGCGCCGGCGAAATATTGCGACGGATCGAAGATCAGCGTGAGGGGCGCCCGCAGGTCGTCGGGTCCGGTATTCGTCACGACGAGGTCGTAGGACACGGTGCCGCTGACCCTGTCCGAGCGGGTCGCCGTGAAGGTGAACGACACGACCGAGGAGAAGTCGAACAGCGCCGTGAAGCGCGCCTCGTAGGCCTGCGACAGCAGGAGGCCCTTGTCGCTCATCAGCGTCGTGGCGACACGCAGATCGTACTCGTCCGCGCCGAGAGGGTCGAAGCTCAGGAAGGCGGTGCGGCTAGCGGCCTCGTAGCGTACCTCCCGGAGCGCGACGGCCTGGCCGTCGGAGCGGAACAGCGCATAGTTCGCCGGATTGAGGACGGAGCCCGGTTCCTCCGGATCGCCCGTCAGCATGTCCTGGTCGAAGGTCACGGTGACGACGCCGAGCGGCAGCGCCAGGGTCGCCGCATCGGCAGGGCTGGAGGCCACCACCGCGGGCGCGAGGAGCGGGCTCAGCACGTCGATCTGGTCGCTGTGCGCGATGAGGAGGCGCCCGTCCGCCGTCGCCAGCAAGGTCTCGGCGTTAGGCCCGCCCCGACCGACCGCGACCGTCTGCAGCGTGGCGACGTCCACCATCCGTAGGATCGTGCCGCCCGCCACCGTCCGGTCGAGGTTGCTCGAGACGAACAGGAGCCCGTCGAGCTTCGTGCCCGGGCGTCCGAAGGCGAGCGAGTCGACCTTGCTGTCGAAGGTGAGCCTGGCCTGCGCCCTCCCCTTAGCGTCGAAGGTGACGACCGTGCCGCGATCCGGCCAGGTCGTGCCCCACAGCTGCCCGGCCGGCGAGACCGCGAGATCGTCCACCCGGACGTCGCTGAAGTGACGGAAGCGTTGGGTCAGCGGGTCGAAGACCTCGATGCCGTCGGCCGAGGAGACGAACAGGTTCCCGGTCGCCGGATCGAGGGCGAGGGCCTGGGTGAGGCTGTTGCCGAAGCGGGCCTGCACCGCGCCTGTGGCCGGATCGAGCAGGAGCAGCGCCCCGCCGCCGGTCGTCGCCCAGAGCTGGCCTTGGCGGTCGTAGGCGAGATCGAAGACCGGCCCGTCGAGCTGCGCGAAGGGCACGCCCGCCGCGCCTCCATCCGCCTTGATGCGGTAGAGGGCACCGCGGTTCGCGCCCCCGCTCGCGGTTACCGAGCCGTCCGGGTTGACCACGACGGCGAGCGGGCCGATGCCGGCGTCGCTCTGCGGGATACCCGTGGCGAAGGCTTGCGCGGTGAAGGGATTCAGGGTCGCGGTAAAGCCCGACGGGCGCGTCAGCGGCGCGGGCGCCGGGATCCCCTTCTGCGCCTCGATGAAGAGCGGATTGGTCGACGGCCGCGTCAGCGGGGCGGGCGCGTCGCCGAGGTCCTGCGTCGTCGGGCCGACGTTCGGCAGGTCGCCGAGGTTGGCGTCGAACCCGTCGGCGGGCGCGAGCAGGCCCGCCGGAGGCCGCTCGCGGTTGCCTGCATTGTCGGTCGCGAGGGCCAGGAACTCGTAAGCCGAGCCGGCCGCGCCGGTGAACACGCCACCGGTCTCCGTGGTCTGGCTCTTCCAGATCTTGAAGTCGCCGCCGTTCTCCGAGACGTAGACCGTGACGTGGCGCAGGCCGGAGCCGCCTGCCTCGTCGCGAGCGCTCCAGCGCAGGTCGTAGTCGGTGGCGGAGCCTGCGAGCCTCGTGGCGGTGAGCGTCGTCACGGGCGCCGCCGCGTCGAGGGTTTGGGTGATCTCGGCGGTGTCGACGGGGGCGGCGCCGGAGAACAGCACCCGCGCCTTGGCGGTGACGGTGGTGCCGGTGGCGACGTCCTGGATCGGCTTGACCGAGTAGGTCACGAAGCCCTTCCCGGCGCTGCCGCCCGGCAACAGGCTCTTGGCCGGGTCCTGCATCAGTTCGCCGGTCGCCGGGTCGATGGCCTGGAACAGCCATGTGGCGGTGCGGGTGCCGGGATCGATGCCGCCCGAGACGCGCAGGATGAATCCCTTGGCGCGGGAGAAGTCGAAGTCGCCCTGGAAGACCGTGCGCTCGCCCGGCACCTGGATCGAGATGTCGCCGAGCTTGATGCTGCCGAGGCGGAAAGTGCGCGGGTCGAGGTCGGCGTCGAGCTGCGAGACGATGCGCAATTCGTTGGTGCCGAGCGCCGAGCCGGGTTTCTCGAAGCGGATCTGGTAGGGCAGCGGCTGGCCGACGGGCAGGAACTCCGCCGCCCCGTAGCCCTGCGGCCCAATCACCGCGCCGACCTGGCCGGACGCGGCGGCCTCCTGCAGGAAGCGCCCGAGGTTCAGATCCTCGAAGCTCCCGTCCGTGGCGTCGGAGCCGAAATCCGGGAGCGCGAGCGGCGTCTTGCCGTCGCCGACCCCGAGCCAGGGCGAGAAGATGTTGAACGTCAGGAGATGCGTCTTGTGCGACAGGAACTGGTCGTAGTCGCTCAGGGCCGGCAGCTTCGGCACCGGGATGTCGTAGCTGTAGTACTCGTTCTCGCGGTGGTCGTAGCGGGCGATCGGGGCGAGCTTCTTGGCATCGTCGCCGTACCACTCGCGGATCTTCTCGAAGAACCCCGCGAGGCTGGTGGTGGTGCGGATCTGTTCGCCCATTGGCCCGAGCAGCAGGCCCATGCCGAGCGTGCCCATCAGGCTCACGACCTTCTGGTCGCGCCGGATCGGCGGGGCCTCGCCCTCCGGCCGCAGCAGGCCGGCTTCCTCGAGCGCGCCGAGATAGCCCTTGACCCAGGCCTCCCCGTCGGCGGCGAGCACCATCAGGGCGGGCACCGCGAGCGGGTCGGTGAGCACGGCCTTGCGCAGGGCCTCCGCGGCGGCGCTCTGCTGGGCGACGAACTCCGCCCGGGTCATCGGGGTGGCGGCCGCCACCGCGTTGAACTGGAACGGGATGAACAGGTCCATCCCCTTGCCGATCACCTCGACCTCGGGATCGGTGAACACCTGGTAGAAGAAACGGCTGACCTCCCGGAGGCCCTCGACGCCGACGTCGAGAGTGCCCTTGGCCTTGAGCGCCGGGTCCCGGTCGTAGAGGAACTCGCGGAACAACTCGAAGTTGCGGGTGATCAGCGCCTTGAGGCCCGGATAGGTCTGGGCGTTGAAGGTCAGGCCGACATAGCCGCCGGCCCCCACGTCGAAGGCGTAGCCCGGGGCGAGGTGCTGCCCGGTGGTGTTGACCGCGGAATCCAGGGTCGCCCACGGCACGCCCGTCCCGGCCGTCCCGTCCGGCGTACCGGTGACGTTGCTGGCAAAGGCGAGGTAGGGGAAACCGTGGATGATCGCGTTCGAGCCCATCTCGGGAATCCCGAGATCGAAGCGCACGTAGGGCGTGTCGATGTTGGTGAGGCTCTGCAGCGCGACGCTGTAGGTGCCCGCATCGCCCGCCGGCACAACCCGCGGGCCGCCGAGGCCGACGGTGACATCGGTCTCGAGCGCCCGCTCGACGAGGTAGCGGTAGGGCTCGACGGCGACCGCCCCGTCCGGGTTGATCACCTTGACGTCGTAGAGGCCGTGGGGGGCCTCGCGCAGATCGAAGATCGCCTTGATGCGGGTGGAGTCGAGCACCTCGTAGCGCACCGGCTCGTACTCGGCGACGCCCGGGCGCGACAGCTTCAGGATCGCGTCCTTGTGGAAGCGCGCGCCCTCGACCGTCAGGGTCACGTAGCGGGAATCGCCCCCCTGGTCGGGCGTGACGGCGGTGATCGAGAACGGCAGCAACGTCGCCGTCAGGGTCACCGGGACCGGCCCGTTCGGCGCCGCGAGCGTCCGCGCGAGCACGTAGTAGACGCCGGGCTTCGTTGAGGGGATGACCGCCGTCTGGTTGGCCTGGAGCTGGTCCTGGTAGATCGCGTCGTACAGGGCGCCGCTCGGCGCATCGTCGTAGCGCAGGAACAGCTCGTTGTCGGCGCTGCCGTCCGGGGAGGTCAGGCGCACGCGCAGGGTCTCGCCCTGGGCGACCTCGACCTTGTAGAGCCCGACCTGGTCCTTGGTCAGGGTCGTGGAGAGCGGTACGCCGACGCGCAGGTCCTCCACCGAGACGTAGATCGGGTTCTCGGACGTGGTGAAGTTGTTGGCCTCGTTCTGGGCCTCGTAGACCTCGTTGCGGATGTCGGGCCGCACGATCAGTCGGTACTGGCCCTCGCACACGGGGGGCAGGATGGCGTCGAGGGTGGCCTCGTAGGACTGGTCCTTGACGAGGGTTCCGGTATGCGTGACGCGCCCGACGAGCCGGTCGCCGACGTCCCACTTCGCATCCGCCGAGAGGTAGACCGCGTCGGCCCACTGGCCCTCGGCCGGGGGCTCGGCCTGGTTGGTGACGCGGAACGTCACCTTGACGGGGCTGCCGACGGTCCCGCCGCCGGAGACCCGCACGTCGGAGGCGACGAGGTCGGCGGGCGGCGGCAGCGCGATCAGGACGGGCTGGGCGCTCGCGGCGGCGTTGTCCTGGTCGGTGGCCCCGCCCTCGTAGACCGCGCCGCGCAGGCCCGAGGCGGCGCTGGTCGGATCGGTCACCACGAAGACGTAGTAGGCGCCGGTCAGCCCCGCCGGCAGGCGCAGGCGGCGCGTCTGCTCGTAGCTTCCCCCGGCGGCCAGCGCGCCGACATGTGCGACCTCGTCGAGGAAGATGTCGCTGCGCGGGTCGAGGCTCTGGTCGCGCGACAGGAAGATCTGGTCCCGCCAGAAGGTCTGCGTCTCCGGCGTCGCTCCCGCCCCGGTATTGGTCACCCGGTAGGTGAGTTCGAAGAACGCGCCCGTGAGCAGACGCTCGGGGGCCTGGACCGCGGTCACCCGCAGGTTCGGCGGAATGCGCTGCGTCACCGCGAGCGGGACGGCGGCGAGGTTGTCGCCCTCGTCCCGGAATTCCGGGACGCCGTCGCCGGGTTCCCGCAGGCCGGGCAGCTCGGGGACGATGTCGCTCGTCACCTTAGAGCCGGGCCGCGTCACGCTGTCGGTGCGCACCAGCAGGTAGTAGCTGCCGCCGAAACCTTCCGGCAGCGTCACGAGGAGGCTCTGCTCGTAGCTCGCCCCGGCGGCGAGCCGGCCCTGGTGGCCGATCGCGCCGAGCTTGATGTCGCGGCTGTCGAGGGAGGGGTCACGCGAGAGGAAGACCTCGTCGGTCCAGCCGTTCTCGCGCGTCTCGCGTGTGCCGAGATTGGCGACCGTCCACTTCACCGTCATGGTGTCGCCGGACAGGAGCGGGCCGGCCGGCGGCGTCACCGCCGTGACAGTCAGGTTCGGCTCGCGGTAGATGACGTCGAGCCCGCCGACTCCGACGTTGTTCTCCGACCGGAAGCCTTCGAACAGGGTCTTCTCGTACCACCTGCGCAGCTCCGCCACGTCGCCGCTGTCCTGGTCGAGGAACGGCGACGAGTAGAAGCTGGGCGCGGCGTCGGCGATGACGAACAGGTAGTACGGCCCGTCGAGGCCCGCCGGCAGCGTCGCCTCCGTGCTCACGGTGTAGCTCTCGCCGGCCTTGAGCGGCACGGCGTTCGAGTGCGTGACGACGGCGAGTTGCGTCGAGCGCCGAGGGTCGAAGACCGGATCGGGCGAGAGCCAGACCGAGTCGGTCCAGTAGCGCGTCCCCGCATAGGCGTCGGCGCCGTCGTTCCGGACGGTGAACGTGATTGTGGTCGGCTCGCCCGAGAAGGTCGGGGACGCGGCCGTGATGCCCTCGACCCGCAGGTCCGCGGCTTGCCGGGTGACGGCGGTGGTGCCGCGCCCGAGGTTGTTGGTCTCCTTCTCCTCCGCGAGGGTCCTGTCCTCGTCGGTGATGACGAACAGGTAGCGGCCCTGAACGGAGGGAGGCAGGTCGAAGGTGCGGGTCTCGGTGTAGCGGGCGTCGAGCGGCAGGCCGCCCTGGTGCTCGAAGCGGCCGAGCTCGATCTTGCGTGCCTGCGGATCGTCGAGGTCCGGGCGGTCCGAGAGGATCACGCGGTCGATCCAGGAGGCGGAGGCGTCGGCGTTGCCGACACCCCGGTTCTCGACCGTCCAGCTCACCGTCAGGGTGTCGCGGCCGGCGACCACCGCCGGCGTGCCGGTCACGTCCGTGATCACCAGGTCGGGTCTCAAGGGTGGGGGCGCGCCGAGCACGTCGATGCGCCGCGCCTTGTAGTTGTTGTTGTCGATCTCGTTCGGATCGTCGGGATTAAGGTTGACCGCGAGGGTGTCCTCCAGGACGGCGTCGAAGGCGTCGCTCCAGGGCGTGACGTAGTAGACGCCGCTGGCGAGGTCGGACGGCAGGCGGACCCGCGCGGTGACCTCGTAGCTCTCGCCGACCTTGAGCACGCCCGAATGGGCGACCGTGCCGAGGAGGACGGCGCCGTTGCCCTTTTCGAAATCGACGCCGTCGTCCGGCGCCTTGTAGGGCGCGGAGTTCGGCCGGAGCTTGTCGCGGGCGAGCCAGATCGAGTCGAGCCAGGCGCCCTCATAGGTCGCGTGCGATCCCTTGTTGGAGACCGTGAACCGAACCTCGATCTCGCCACCATAGACGCCCTGCGACGGCGCGATCACGCCCGAGGTGACGAGGTCGGGCTTCGGCACCGGCTCGACGTAGATCTTCTCGGCCCGGATGTTGTCGCGCTCGTTCGGGTACTCGTCGAGCTGGCTGTTGCCGTCCGTGCTGACGATGACGAAGGCGTCGCCTCCGAAGCGCAGCGGCACGGTCGTCGAGCCGGCCTGGGTCGCGTACCGCTCGCCCGGCGCCAGGGCGGAGCCGTTCTCGTAGCTGCCGATCAGGATGTCGTCGGTGGACAGGGTCGCGTCGAGGGACAGGTAGACGTTGTCCCGCCAGGACGGCCGATCGGTCGCGGCGGTGCCCTGGTTGATGACCTCGAAGCTCGCCGTCACGGTGCCGCCGGCGGTCACCCGCGGCGTCGCCGTGATGGCGGCGACCTGGAGGTTCGGTCGCGGCTTCAGGCCGATGGTGAGCACGGCGTCGTCGCCCGCGACGTTGTTCAGCGCGGCCGCGCCGTGCTCGTAGATCCCGGCATCCGGGTCGGCGTTCGTCGTGACGGTGAGCCGGTAGGCGCCCTCGACCTTGGCCGGGAGCTGGAACCGCTCGGTGCGCCGGTAGCTCTTGCCGGCCTCGAGGGTGCGGTCCGAGGTGAAGCTGCCGATCGCGATGCTGGGCTTGTTCGCGGTCAGGGATTGCAGGATGAGGGTGTCGGTCCAGCGGCCGGTCACGTCGGCCGTGCCCGCGTTGGTGACCTCCCAGGCGACGTCGATGAAGTTGCCCTCGAGGGCCGCCATGGTCGCGGAGATGTCGGTGACCTGGAGGTCGGGCGAGGGCGAGAGCGCGACGCTCACCGGCAGCGCCGCCGAGCGGTTGTTGCCGGTATGAATGAATTCGAACGGTCCGCCCGTCGCAACCGTGACGAAGAACGACCCGCTCAGGCCCTCCGGCACCGCGATCTCGGCGGAGCGCTGGTAGCTCCCCGTCGCGGCGAGCGTGCCGAAATGGTCGAAGGCGGTCCGCCCCACCACGTCGGTGCCGGCCGCGTCGCGGCTCAGCGTGACCGTGTCGGCCCAGCTCTCGCTGTCGGTCGGACCGATGCCGTCGTTGCGCACCGTCCAGGCGACCTTGATCGTGCCGCCGCTGCGCGCCCGCTCGTCCGCCGAAGCCGACACGACCGTCAGGTCGGCATAGGGAACCGGCATCACGTCGACGACGTGGCCCGGGCCCGCCGCGTTGTTGGTCTCGCTGCCGTTCTCGAAGACCTTGCCGTCCCGGTCGGTCAGCACGTAGAGGTTGAACCGGCCGGTGAAGCGCGGCGGCAGCACCAGCGTCTCCGCGCGGGCGTAGCTCTCGCCCGCCTGCAGGGCGCCGTCATGCGCGAAGGTGCCGAGCACGACGTCGTCGCTATTGCCGAGGATCGCGTCGCCGGAGACGATCACGGCGTCGGTCCAGGCACCGGTGCGACCCGCACCGGTGCCGAGGTTGCTGACCGTCCAGCCCACCGTGATGCGGGCCGGGTCGCGCACCGTCAGGGCGGGAGCGGTGACGGCGCTGACCGCGAGGTCGGCATAGGGCGCGAGCATCACGTCGAGGGCGGCGCTGCCCAGGTTGTTGCCCTCCCCCGCGCCCTCGCGCACGGTGTCGCGGACGTCGCTCCCGACCAGCACCTGGTAGGCGCCCGAGAGGCCCAGCGGCAGGGCAAGCATGGCCGTGCCGGCATAGGTCGCGCCGGCAGCCAGCGGCCCGCTGCGCGCCAGCGCGGCGATCTCGACGTCCGACGGGTCGATCGCGCCGTCGGCCGAGAGGTAGACGCGGTCGGTCCAGTCGCCGAGGGCCGGGCCGGTGCCGGCGTTGCGCACCGTGTAGGTGATCGTCGCCTCGGTACCCGAGAGTGCGCGGCCCGGCGTGGTCACCGCACTCACCACGAGGTCGGGATGGACGATGGCGAGCCCGGTCGCGGTCGCGCGGGCGTTGTTCGCTTCGCGATCGGCCTCGGCCACGGCGCCGCCCGCGTCGCTCACGACGATCACCCGGTACTCGCCGTCCGGCAGCACCGGCAGCACGACGGTCGCGTCCGCCGTGTAGCTCTCCCTCGCCGCCAGGGCCCCGTCCCGCCGCGCCTCGGCGAGGAGCGTGGCGCCCGCGAGCGCGCCGGAGGTCGACAGGTAGATCCGGTCGACCCACGGGCCTTGCGCGGCGGCCTCGCCCGCATTGCGCACGGTCCAGGCGACCCGGCGCTCCTCGCCCGGAACGCCCCCCGCCGGCAGGATCACCTCGGTCGTCTCGAGGTCGGCCGCCGGCGCCCGCGCGAGGGTGAACGGGCCGGTCGCCGCGACGTTGTCCTGCGTCCGGCCGCGCTCGTAGATCTGCGCGTCCGCATCGGTGCGCACGATCAGACGGAACGTGCCGCTGCGCCCGGCCGGCAGCCGGATGTCGGCGCGACCCGTATAATCGGCGCCGGGCGCCAGCGCCCCGTCGCGCCGGACGCTGGCGAGGAGAAGGTCGCCGCCGTCGAGGGTAGCGTCGGCCGAGAGATAGACCTCGTCGCGCCAGGAGGTGGCATCGGTGGCGATGTCGCCCCGGTTGCGCACCTGCCACGAGACCGGGACGACATCGTCCCAGAAGGCTGCGGCCGGTCCGGTGACCGCCTCGACGGCGAGGTCGCCGGCGGCGCTGCTCACCGCGATCGGCACGGTCGCGACGTTGTTTCCGCGGCGGTCCGGCTCGGTCACCTGCCCGGCCGCGTCCGTCACCACCGCCAGGGTGTAGGTCCCGTCGAGCCGGGGCGGCAGCGTGACCGACCGGGTCTGCGTGTAGCTCGCTTGCGCCGGGAGCGCGCCGCTGCGTGGGACGGTGGCGAGCACCACGTCGTCCGCGTCGCCGATCGTCGCATTGCGCGAGAGGATCACGCGATCGAACCACTCGGATTCGGCGGTCGCCGCGTCGCCGAGATTCGCGACCGTCCAGGTCACGTCCAGCGCCTCGCCGCCGCGGCCGGTCGCCGGGGCGACGAGATCGCGCACCGCGAGGTCCGGATAGATGCTCAGGGCCGACTGGGCCGTGGTCGTGGCCTCGTTGTTCCCCTCCCCGCTCCCGCGCGCGTCGCGCTCGACGAGGTCGTTCGCGGCGTCGGCCGTCACCGTGACCCGCAGCGTCCCCGCGCCCCGGGCGCCGTCCGGGAGCTGCACCGTCAGGCTGCGGGAGCGGCTCTCCCCCACCCCGACCGGCCCGTTGCCCGGCAGCGCCGGATCGTAGGCCACCGACCGCGACAGGATCGTCTCCCCGGTCGTCTCGTTGACGATGCGCACGAGGTCGTTCCAGCCGTTCGGCGTGCGGACGGTCCCGGCATTGGTCACGTCCCAGGCGATCGTCACCTCGCCGCCGGAGCGCAGCGGCGCACCGGTCACGGCCAGGTTGCGGACCGTCAGGTCGGGCACGGAGTCGAGATCGAGGCTCGCCGCGTTGTTGCTCTCCCCGGTCTCGTCGGCATTGGCCTCCGGCACGACGTTCGACGCGTCGGCGGTCACGAGGAACCGGAAGCGGCCGGTGGTCGAGAGGCCGGCGGGCCAGGTCAGGGCAAGGCTGCGGGCGACGCGTCCCTGCGGGTCGAGGGTCGCCGCGTTCTCGATCGTCTGGAGAAGGATGCGCTGGCCGGTACTCTGGTTGATCACCTGCACCTGCTCGGTCCAGGCGCCGGTGGCCGCCTTGGTGCCGAGGTTCCGGGTTGTCCAGGTGAGGGAGACGGTGCTGCCGGGCGTCCATCCGGTGGGGGGCGAGACCGCGAGGTCGGCGACCGTGAGGTCGGCGACGGGCGGCAGGACCGACGTGACGACGACGCTCGCGGCGTTGTTCGCCTCGCCGGACGCGTCCACGGTCTCCTCGGGGATCGCGTTGGTGACGTCCGTCGTGACGGTGAACTCGAGTTCGCCCGCACCTGGCAAGCCTACCGGGAGTTGCAGCGTGGCCTGGCGGGTCCGCTCCGCGCCCGCCCCGATCGCGCCCTCCGTCGCCGCGTCGTAGGGCAGGAGCAGGGTCGTGACGACCTGGTTCGTGCTGCGATTGCGCACGATGAGGCGGTCCGTGAACCCGCCGCCGGTCGGGCGGGTGCCGGTATTGGCGTCGGCCCAGGTCACGGTGACGCTGCCGCCCGCCTCCACCCGGCCGTCGGCGCCCGAGACCGCAAGATTCCTCACCTGCAGGTCCGGCGAGGGCCGCGCCTCAAGGCTGGAGATCCGCACCGGCGCGGTGAGCGGGTTGGGATAGACTTCGAACGCGTAGTCGGCGCTCGCCGAGGTGTCGTAGACGTATCCCTCGATCAGCAGCGTGTAGGTTCCGGCGACGGCGAGCGTCTGCGTCTCGACGTCGCTCATCATGGAAGTGCTGAAGACCTCGCGACCACGAGGGTCGAGCAGGCGCCACGTCGCATTATAATAATAGTTTCCAGTTATTTTCTGACTGTCGAAGTAGAGGCGGTCGCCGGCGGCGGCGGTAAACTGGTAGGCGTCGGTCCGGTTGCTCGGCGCAAGGGAGCCGGATTGCGGCTGGCCCAGCGTGACCGGATCGGCGGCGGCCAGATCGAGGAGGCGGAACGCGAAGGCCCCGGCCTGGTCGCCGTTGCCGGCGACGACGAGCGTGTAGCTCCCGGCCTGCAGGTCCAGCAGCGACGCCGCGCCCCTGTCGTTGTTGAGGGCGCGGGAATCCACCACCAGCCCGCCCGGGCCGCGCAGGCTCCAGGAGTACCGGCTCTCGGAGGTCAGGCTGTCGAAGTAGAGCGTCCTCGCCTGCGCCAGCGTGAACGTGTAGGCGGCACGGTCCCCCGGCGAGGCGATCTGGCCGGCGACCGGGTTCTTGCCCGGGACGATCGCCGTGGTGGTCTGCGTGGCCAAATTGGCCGCGAAGGTGACGTTGAGATCGGCGCCCTGACCCACGGCGTCGAGCACAAGGGCGTAACGCCCTGCCCGCGTCAGGGTCTGGACCGTCGGGTCGGAGGACAAGTCGGTCTCGAACACTTCCGCGCCGAGCGGATCGATGAGCCGCCACCGGCCATAATAGGGCGAGTTGCCCGTCAGTGTCCTGACGTCGAAGAAGACCCGCTCGCCGCCCTGCGCGTCGAGGGTGTAGACCGCGCTCCGGCCGTTTGGCGCGAGCGCCGCGGTGGCGGCCTGGCCGAAGGCGAGGGGCGTTCCCTGCCGCAGGTCGAGCAGCCGGAACGCGTAGGCCCCGGCGGCAGAGGCTGCGCCGCGGACCTGGATCCGGTACTGGCCTGGGCCGAGGTCGAGGACGGAACGCGTGCCGGGTTCGCCGGTGTAATCCGTCGTGTCGCTCGTGGCGAAGGAGCGCCATCCGGTCTCTTCGCCGAACGGCCCGTCGAGGCGCCAATCGATCCCGGCGGCCGCCCCCAGGCCATCGAAGACGAGGCGGGTCGGCGCCGTCAGGGTGACGAGGTAGGCGTCGGTGCCGTTCTGGGCGACAGAGCCCGACTGCGTCGCGCCAAGCGCGAGCGGGGTACCGGCATAGGTCGGCGCCTGCGGCCGCGCCTCGGTCTTGACCGCGAAGCTGTACGCGGCCGTCGCCGGGGCGTAGGCGTAGCCCTCGAGGAGCAGCGTGTAGATGCCGGTCTCGCGCAGGGTCAACGTGGGGACGTCCGAGCCGAGACTGCGGTAGAACACCGTCTGGCCGCCCGGGGCGATCAGGCGCCATGCCCCGTTGGTCGATCCTGCGATCCAGTCGAGGGAAATCGCGTCCCCGGCCTGGGCCGCCAGCGCGTAGGCATCGGTGCGGCTGCCGGGCGCGCGGCTGCCGGTCACGATGGTGTCGCGGGAGAGCGGCACGGCGGCCGCGATGTCGCCGAGGCGGAAGGCGAACGGCGTGGCAGCCCCGGTGCCGCTGGTCAGCACGAGCGTGTAGCGGCCGGCCGGCAAGGCGAGGAGGCGGCTGCCGACATCGGAGGTCAGGGTCTGGCCGGCGACGATGGCGGTCCCGTCCTCCGCCTGCAGGGTCCAGCGCGGGTCCGAGCGGTCGGTCAGGCCATCGAGGTAGAGCGTTCTCGCCTCGTCCAGGGCGAAGGTGTAAGAGCGGCGCTGGCCCGGCGACAAGTCGCCCGAGACGTCGCTGCCCAGGGTGAGGCCCGCCGTGATGTCCTCGACCTTGCGCAGGACGAAGGCGTAGTCCGTCGGAGAACCGGCATAGGTATTGCCATCCACTACCAGCGTGTAGGTCCCGCCGACAGGCAGGGAGACGGTGTCGACGTCGGAGAGACTTCTCGGCCCGAACACCAGGCGGTTCTGCGGATCGACGAGGCGCACGGTGGCACCGGCGCCGCTTGACCGAAGCAGATCGAAGTACAGCCGGTCGCCGGCCAGGCCGTCGAACCGGTACAGCAGGGTCTCGGTCGCCGGCCCCCTGGTCAGCGCGCCGGTGGCGGCGCTCGGCGAGGCATCGACGACGGCCGTCCCCGCGGGCTCGTCCAGGCGCCAGTTCCCGACCAGCCCCGCCTCGGTCCCGGCGAGCCGGCGGGTGCTGTCGGCCCGGATCGCCGCGCCGTCGCGGGCCGTGGACCAGACCCGCACCTCGTCGATGTCGCCGGACCAGGCGTAAGAGGTGGACTGCCCCGCGTCGATGCCGATTCTCAGCGGCTGCAGGCTGTGGGTGATCGGCGCCGAATAGGCCCGCGTCGCCACCAGGGTGCCGTCGACGTAGAGCTTCAGGCTCGCGCCGTCGTAAGTGCCCGCGACGTGCGTCCAGGTCTCGTTCGCCACCGGCGCCGAGACGAAGCCACTGCTCCAGTTGTTGACGAAGAACGCGAGGGTGCCGTCCGGTCGCTCGTAGAGTCCGTAACCGTCCGACCAGGAGCTCGTGCTGCTCTTCATCAGCACGGTGTCGTAGGTGTTGTGATCGGCGCGCCGGTAGATCCAGGCCTCGACAGTCAGCTGCTGCGGCCGCAGCGCGGCCGCGTCGGCGATCTCGATCGCGGCGCCGGACGTGCGCAGGGCGCCGTTGCGCTCGCCTGCGCCGTAGCCCTGGATCGGCGCGCCGGAGGTGACGCGGGCCGCGTCGGCGGCGCGGCCGGCATCGCCGAGGCCGCCGGAGACCTCCGCGTCGAGTGCGATCGGCGTCGCCGCGGCGAAGTCAAGCAGCCGGAAGCTGAACGGGCCGGTGTAGCCCGAGGTCGAGGACACGCGCAGCGTGTAGGTCCCAGCCGGCAGATCGAGGCCCGGGGTCCCGCTCGCGAACGCCGTATAGTCCGGGCTCGAGAACGACCGTCCTGCGACCGTCGTGCCCGCCGCCGAGACGAGGCTCCAGTCGAGGTTGCTGGCGTCCGACAGACCATCGAAGGCGACGCGCTTCGCCTCGGAGAGGGTCAGCGTGTACGCCTTCTCCTGCCCAGCCCGCGCCAGCGCTCCGTCGACCCGGGTCCCGAGCGTAATCGCGCTCGGGACTGCCGGGGTGACGGAGTTGATCGCGAAGGGCACGCTGAGGGGGTCGGACGCGTTGTCGTTGTAGCCCTCGATCAGCAGACGATAGGTACCGCTCGTCGGAAGGACGTATTCGCCCGCATCGCCGAAATACCGCGAGAAGACGTCCTGCCCGCGCGGATCGATCAGGCGCCACGTCGCCCGCGCGGAGGATTGCGCGTCGAAATAGTAGCGATCGTAGGCGCGCGACTCGAAGGAGAAGACCGCGATGCCGTTGCCTGGATCGAGGGTCGCCGCGACGGTGCTGTCCGCAGAGACCGGGGTGGCGGCGGCAAGGTCGAGGACGCGAAAGCCGTAGGCGCCGGTCCTGTCGCCGCTGCCGTGCACCGTCAGGGTGTAGGTGCCGGGCGCGAGCCGGCGCAGGGCCGTCTGGGAGGAGGTGTCGGTGGCGAGGTAGGTGTCGGAGACCACCTGGCCGTCCGGGCCGGTCAGGTTCCACAGGAGGTCGTAGCTGACGGTCAGGGAGTCGAGGACGAGGCTCGCCTCCTGCGCCACCGTGAAGGTGTAGAGCTGCCGTTCGCCGGGTGCGGCGACCGCTCCGTCGACGCGCGTCCCGAAGGCGAGCGGCCGAGGGGCGGCATCCGCCAGCTTGCGTACCGTGAAGCCGTAGCTGACCGGCTCGGCCGAGTAGGTCTGGTTGTAGCCGTCGATCGCCAGGGTGTAGGTGCCGGCCTGCGCCAGCCTGCGCGGCTCGACGTCGGAGAAGCCCTGCGAGAAGACCTGTCGTCCGGTGGGATCGTACAGGCGCCAGCGGGTGTTATAGTACAGGCCGCCCGACAGGCGGTCGACATCGAAGAAGAACCGCTCGCCCGCTGCGGCCGTGAACTTGTAGAGCTGGGTCGACGAGCCCGGATTGAGCTCGCCCGTGATGGCGGCGCCGAGGGTGAGGTCGGTCGCGGCGGCGAAGTCGAGCAGCCGGAACGCGTAGCCCTCGCCGGTGCCGTCGGTCCCGCTGCGCGTGACCCGAAGCCGGTAGCTGCCGGCCTCGAGAGCGAGGGGGTTGCGCGACGCGGCCGGGCCGGGGACGGCGTAGTCCTCCCCTTCGTCGGACTGGAAGGCGTGCTCGCTGGCCGCCACCCCGAACGGGCCGTCGAGGCGCCAGAGATGGGGGGTGTTCGACAGGCCGTCGAAGCGCAGCTGCGCGGGAGAGGCGAGCGTGAAGACGTAGTCGTCTTGCTCGCCGTTCGCCTCGATCCTGCCGCGCGCCGTGGCGCCGAGCGTCAGGGCGGATCCCGCATAGGCGGCGGGAACCGCAGGGGTCTCCGCCCGCAGCGTGAAGGCGTAGTCCGACGGCGCGGTCTGGCCCGCCGGGGCATTGCCCTCGACGAGCACTGTGTAGGAGCCGCCGCGCTGGAGGAGCAGCGGGCCGGTACTGCCCTGATAGCCGGCCTGGATGGTGTTGCCGAGCGGGTCGATCACCCGCAGGTGGACGTCGTAGTAGTTCCCGGACGGTCGCGCGGCCAGGTCGAGGGAGACTCTGTCCCCGGCAACTGCCGTGAAGCGGTAGGCGTCGGTGCGGGCGGACGGGTCGAGGGTGCCCGCGACGCGCTGGCCTAGGGTCATGGGCGCGGCGGCGCCGAGATCGAGAAGCCGGAAGCTGAAGGCGCCGGTCGTGTCGCCGCTGGGATCAACCGTCAGCGTGTACTCGCCCGGCCCGAGACTCAGCGGGGCCTGACCGACGTCGGACGAGAACGAGCCGGTCCGCAATCTCTCCGGCTCGCCGCGACCGGCCAGCGACCACGACAGCGTGCTGTCGCGCGACAGGCCGTCAACGTAGAGCACGGTGGCAGCGCGCAAGGAGAACGTGTAGTCGCGGCTCTCGCCGGGCTGGTCGATCGCGGCGCTCACACTCTCGCCGAGGGCGACCGCCACTGGCGGGCGCGTCTCGATCCTCGAAATGGTGAAGGTGTAATCGAAGGCTTCGCTCCGGGTGGGACCACCCTCCACGAGCAGGGTGTAGGTGCCGTCAAGGCCGAGCTGCTGTGGCTCCGGCTCGTTGCTGAAGCTCTGGTTGAAGATTTCGCGTCCGCTCGGATCGATCAGGCGCCAGCGATTGTAGTAATCGTAACCCGCGCCCGCCGGACGATCGAAGTAGTAGCTTTCGCCGGCCTTCCCCTCGAAGGTGTAGATGTCGGTGCCGCTGCCCGGATCGAGGGTTCCGGAGACGGGACTGCCGGTCACGACCGTCGCGGCGTTGGCGAGGTCGATGAGGCGGAACGCGTAGGCGCCGGTCGCGTCGCCCTGGCCGGCGATGCTCAGCGTGTAGTCGCCCGCCACGAGCTCGAACGGAGCGGCATCGCCGCCGGAGAAGGACCGGGAGGCGATCGGCGTACCGGCACCGGTCCGGAGCGACCACGTCATGTCGGGCCCGGACAGGGCGTCGAAGTAGACCCGCTTGTCCTCGGACAAGGAGAATGCGTAGCGGTCGACCTCACCCGGAACCTCGATCCGGCCATTCAGGATCGGCGCGGTCTGCGCGGGGGCCGACAAATCCTGGACGCGGAACGCGTAGGCTCCGGCCGCGCTACTGCCGGCAACGCTCAGGGTGTAGTCGCCCTGCACCTGCGCGAAATCGGTCGGTGTCGCAGCCTGGGAAAGGGGGAAATCGGCAGAACCGCCGAGGTAGACCTGCTTGAACTCCGCGACCGTGACGTCCGGGGGCGGCGTCTCGTCGACAACAACCGCCGGATTGCTGGCCGGAAGCAGATCTGCTGACAGCAGCACGCGCGGTTCGAGCGTTTCCAGCATCAGGCGCCCGGAGGCGCCACGCTCGGTCGATTTGCGATCGGATGCCCCCGCCGCGGCATTGCTGCCACTCGTCATGATCTCGCCGCCCTGCCCACGATGCGCCGTGCTCATCGCGCATTCCCCATTTTTCTGGATTGTAATCGACGCAAGTCGAGATAGCAACAGTCAGAGCTTGCGGCACAGTCATATCCGAAAAATATCCGACATAGACCATTTTGTATTGCTGCTATTTGATGCGCGCAAAACGCCCTTCGATTCGGTATGTCGCATTTATTTGATATGATTTGTCGACAATATTAACCAAAATATTCGCCTATTTTTGTGGGTTGAAACATTAAGAATATCAAATTCTGATCAATATTAATTTGATGGCTCGATGGCCGGCGGCTGAACTGCTTGCCAAACCGATCCGTGACAGAGGGGGCGACTCGCCCTCCGGTGGAGGCAGAACTGCGTAGCCCGCTCCGGCGGACATCACGATGCTCGCCCAAGGTTTCGCACCGTGGCTCACCGGCGAGGGACGGCGCTGACCTCCTGGGTCAGGAAACGGACTTGGCAGCGGATCCCGGCAGGGATGAGGAAATTCGGGTTGGGCAGCTTGATGCGCACCCCATACGTCCCGCTCGCCGCGTCGAGCACCCGGTCGATGACAGCGATGCGCCCCCTGTGCTGGCCCCCAACCGGCGCCTCGGGCAGCACTTCCACCTGCTGGCCGACCGACGTCTGCTTGTAGAGGGCGAGCGGCAGGAAGACCTCGACGTTCAACGGATCCAGTTCGGAGATCGTCAGGATGTGGTTCGTGTCATGGCGGTACTCGCCGCCCGACAGGACCCGTTCGATGACGATGCCTCGGACCGGGCTGCGGACCGTTCTCTGGCGCAGGAGTTCCTCCGCGCGCTTGACCTCCAGCTTGGCGACCTGGAAATTAAGAATTGCCTCCTTGGCAACCTGGTCGGCCATGCCGGCATCGGTGCTGACCTCGTCGAGGGCTGCCTCCGAGACGACGGATTTTTCCCGCAACTGGCTGTTGCGCTCGGTCTTGCGCCGCAGGAACTCCGCCCGCGCGCGGGTCGAGATCACCTGAGTCTCGTTGCCGGCCTTGGCCCGAGCCAGCGCCGCATTGGCTTCCTCGAGATTGGATTCGAGGGTCGCCACGACCTGCCCGACCGCGACCTGGTCGCCGCGATCGACGTGGACCTGGCTCAGTAGGCCCGGGACCGACGCCCCGAGCTTCACCGTCCGGTGGGGCTCCACCAAGCAGTCGAACGAGCCGGTCGCCAATGACGGTGTTTCGCCCGCGCGCGCCGGGACGGCGAGACAGACGAGCACCGCGATCGCGAAGGCCCGGGCGGCGTCGGCGCGATACGAACCGGACATGCGGCGACGTACCGAGCGGATCCGCAGCGCCGGACAAGATCGTCGCCCCTCCGCAGTCTCGACCGGCTGCCGCATCTTGCCGCAAAGTTGCACGACGACTCTCCGAAGCCTCGTCAGGTCCCACCCGCCGGTGCAGCCTGCGCCCTGTCCGAAGCGTGGCTCCGGGCAAAGCAGGGCCGAGACCTTGCAGCCACGATCTACGCATTCGACAAGCTGGATACGCCCTAACCCGGCACGCGCAAGACGGCAATCCCGATGATGCCGCCCTTCGACCATATGAACAGGTGCAAGCCACCACCCTGAACCGATTGTTCATCTGGGTGGCAAATCGACGACAGTCCGTGCCATCGAAAGCTCGGCCTTGCACAAGCATCGAACCTCCGATTGACACGGCTCCTGGCCCATATGATAGCGTTCATAAAGGCTTGAAGGACTGATCGGCAGCCGCAAGACCCATCCGGACATGCGGGCGAGTGCGCAGTCTCCGCGGAGGGCGAACCTCCGTACGATCGGCCAGACATCCTCGTGGGCGGGCGAGGCTTGGGAGGGGACGATGGATGCGAACGAACCGGCCGACGCCGCCGGCGTGGGACCGACCCAAGTCAAGCAGGGCATGCGGGTCGACACCTCGAACTTGAAGAGCAGTTACTGCAACGTCTGCAACGCGGTCAGCACCCGCGAGGAAGTCGTCCTGAACTTCGGCGTCAACCACGGCTGGGACCAGGGCGAGCGCGACCTCGACGTGCAACTCCACCACCGCATCATCCTGAGCCCGTTCGCAGCCAAGCGCTTGTCCGAGGTGGTCTCGACTCTCATCCGCGAGCACGAGGCGCGCTACGGCGAGCTGAAATAGGCGATCGGGAACGAGGATGGCCGGCGGAGGTCGTTCGCGAACGACCGTGCCGGATTGGAGGACGAGGCATCGATGGCGCCGCGGAACGAGGGGAGCGCGGCCAAGCGCGAGGCCGACGAGGCGGGACCGGCAACTCCCGTCGATATGGCCGAACTGGACGCGCGGATGTGGTCCCTCTTCGCGGAGGCTGAAACCTCCGCAGCCTTTTGCGAGGCATGGCTGCATCTGCAGTGCCGGGCGGTGCCGGGGGCCGTCGCCGGCCTTCTGCTGCTCGTCCAGAATGACGGCAGCTTCGCGCCGGCCGCCACTTGGCCGGCGGGGGTGCCTGCGGCGGATCAGCTCGTCGGCCCCGCCGAGCGGGCTTTGCGCGGGCGGCGGGGAATCGTCGAGACCGCGAGGCTCGCACCCGGAGAGGCCGCGGGAGCTCCGGGCGTCCACGTCGCCTACCCGATCGACGTCGAGGGCAGCCTGTTCGGCGTGGTCGCCCTTGCGGCGACCGCGCGGGCCGGCGCCGCCCTGCAGGACGCCCTGCGCCAGGTGCACTGGGGCATCGGCTGGCTCGAGAGCCTGTATTGGCGCCGCAGGTCGGGGAAGGGTCCGGCCGGACCGGATCCCGTCGCGGAGGCGCTCGATCTCCTGGCGCTCGTGCAGGGGCAGGCTGCGTTTCCGGCCGCCGCGCTCGCCCTCGTGAACGAGATCGCCGCCCGGACCGGCGCCGAGCGGGTCGCGCTCGGCCGCTTCGACGGGCGCCGCATGCGGATCCGCACGCTCTCGCATTCCGCGAGCCTGCGCCGTCGGGGCGAACTCGTCGTCGCCATCGAGGCGGCGATGGAGGAGGCTCTCGACCAGGGCAGCACGATCGGGCTGCCGGCCCCCGCCGAGGAGGCGGGCGTGATCGCTCGGGCGAACCGCCATCTCGCACGGCTCACCCAGACCTCGGGCCTCCTCACGCTGCTGATTCCCGGACGCGAGCGCGTCTTCGGGGCGCTGACGATCGAGTGCGGGGCGGGCCGCATCCTCGACCCCGCGGCCGTCAGAGGCCTGGAACTCGGCGCGACGGTGATCGGCCCGCTGATCGAGGCGAAGGCCGAGGCGCGGCGCTGGATCGGGGGGCGCCTGCGCGACGCCGTCGCGGATGCCGGGCGCGCGCTTCTCGGCCGGCGCCGGCCGGGCCTGAAGCTCGTCGTCCTTGCGGTCGTGGCCGCCGCCGTCGCCTTGGCGCTCGCGACCGGCACCCACCGGGTGACGGCGCGCTCCGTCCTCGAAGGCTCGATCCAGCAGGCCGCGGTCGCCCCCTTCGACGGCTTCATCGCCCAGGCACCCCAGCGGGCCGGCGACCGCGTCCGCGAGGGGCAGGTCCTCGCCGTGCTCGACGACCGGGACCTGCGCCTCGACCGCGCCAAGTGGACCGGCGAACGCGAGAAGCTGAGGCAGAAGCTCGCCGAGGCGATGGCCAAGCACGAGCGATCCGGGGTCGCCGTGCTCGCCGCCCAGACCCGGCAGGCCGAGTCCGAGCTCGCACTCGTCGACGAGAAGCTCGCCCGCGCCCGCATCCTCGCGCCGTTCGACGGCCTGGTCGTGTCCGGCGACCTGAGCCAGATGATCGGCTCGCCGGTCGAACGCGGGAAGGTGCTGTTCGAGGTGGCTCCGCTCGCCGCCTACCGCATCGTCCTGCGGGTCGACGAGCGCGACATCGGCTTCACCCGCATCGGCCAGGCCGGCGACCTCGCACTGACCGGCATGCCGGACCGGGTGCTGCCCTTCGTGGTGACCAAGCTCACCCCGGTGGCGAATGTCGAGGACGGCCGCAACGTGTTCCGGGTCGAGGCACAGCTCGACGCCACGGACGAGCGCCTGCGCCCCGGCATGGAGGGCGTGGCGAAGGTCCGGATCGGCGAGCGAGCGCTCGTCTGGGTCTGGCTGCGTCCGGCGATCGACTGGGTCCGTATCACCGTCTGGAAATGGTGGCCCTGACGTCATGGCAGCGCCCTTCCTCTCCGCGGCCTGGTACCGGGTCGGTCTCCTCACCCCGACGCTCCGCAGCCATGTCCGCGTCGCCCGGCAGGTGTCGCAGGGCAAGGTGTGGTACGTCCTGAGCGACGAGCTGAGCGGGCAGCACCACCGGCTGACCCGCGCCGCCTACGAGATCGTCGCGCGGATGGACGGGCGACGCACCCTAGACGCCCTGTGGACGGAGGCGCTCCCGCGGCTGGAGGAGGAGGCGCCGTCGCAGGACGACGTCATCCAGCTCCTCGGTCAGCTGCATGCGGCGGACGTGCTCCGATGCGACCTGCCGCCCGACATCGCCGAGGCGATGGAACGCGCGCGCAAGCGCGAGCGCACGAAGCTGCTGCAGCCGATCCTCAACCCCCTCTCGATCAAGCTGCCGCTCGGCAATCCCGATCGGCTGATCTCGCGGCTCGCGCCGTTCGTCGCGCCGCTCCTCGGCCCCTGGGCAGCCTTGGCCTGGCTCCTCGCGGTCGGCAGCGCCGTCGCGCTCGCGGGCATGCACTGGAGCGAGCTGACCGAGAATTGGTCCGACCGGGCGCTCGCGGCCGACAACCTCGTACTGATGGCCGCGATCTACGTGGTGGTGAAGGGCCTTCACGAGGTCGGCCACGGCGTCGCGACTAGGCATTTCGGCGGGACCGTCCCGGAATGGGGGGTGATGCTGCTCGTCCTCTATCCGGTGCCCTACGTGGACGCGAGCGCGGCGGCGGCCTTCGCCTCGCGGCGCGCGCGGGTGCTCGTGAGCCTCGCCGGCATCCTGGTCGAGCTGTTCCTCGCAGCCTTGGCGCTGTTCGTCTGGATCTCGGTCGAGCCGGGCCTCGTGCGCTCGGCAGCCTTCAACGTCATGCTGATCGCGGGCGTATCGACCCTGCTCGTCAACGGCAACCCGCTCCTGCGCTTCGACGCCTACTACGCCCTGACGGATCTCGCGGACGTTCCCAACCTCGGGACGCGGGCGAACAAGTACTACGTCCACCTCGTGGAGCGTCACGCCTTCGGGGTGAAGCTCGCGGCGCCCTTCCCGGCGACCCGGGCAGAGGCGCGGTGGTTCCTCGTCTACGCTCCCCTCGCCCTGATCTACCGGCTCGGCGTGACGCTCGGCATCGCGCTGTTCGTCGCCAACGAATATCTGGCGGTAGGTGTGATGCTCGCCCTCTGGAGCGTGGCCACGGCGATCGCGATTCCCTGGGCCAAGACCGTCTGGGCGGTCCTGCATGGGCCGCGCTACGAGGCCCGGCGCGGCCGCGCGGTCGGGCTCACCTTCGGCGCGCTCGCGGTCGTCCTCGCGGCCCTCACCCTGATCCCGCTGCCCCTCCATACCAATGCCGAGGGGATCGTCTGGCTGCCCGACACCGCCTTCGTGCGGGCGGGAACCGAGGGGTTCGTCGCAGAGATCCCCGTGCGGTCCGGCGAGCGGGTCGAACCCGGCACGCTCCTCGTACGCGGAGACGATCCGGTTCTGCGCTCGCGCCTCGAGACTCTGCAATGGCGCCATGAGGAGTTGCAGCGGCGCCTGGTCTCCGAACAGTTCACCGACCGCGTCGCCGCCGAGGTGACCCGAATGGAGATCGAGCAGGTCCTCGCCGCCAGGGAGAGGGACCTCGTTAAGGACCGGCGGCTCGCGTCCCTCAGCCAGACCAGCGGCCACGTCGTCGTGCCGGGCGCCGACGACCTCAGGGGCCGCTTCGTCCGCGAGGGCGACCTTCTCGGCTACGTCCTGCCGCCGCGCTCGACCATCATTCGCGCCGTCGTCTCCCAGGATGATATCGGCCTCCTACGGCAAGGTGTGCAGCGAACACGGGTGCAGTTCGCGGGCAGCCTCGGCGAGATCGTGGAGGGACGGCTCGCCCGGGAGGTGCCGTCGGGCCGGGACGAGTTGCCCAGCCGGGCGCTCAGCACCGCCGGCGGCGGCCATTTTCCGCTCGATCCCCGCGACACCAAGGAGTTGAAGACCCTCAACCGCGTGTTCCAGCTGGATGTCGAGATGCCGGACGATCTGGCGCAGCACGGATTTGGGGCGCGGGCCTACCTCCGCTTCGAGCACGCCCCCGAGCCCATCGCCATGCAGGCGTGGCGGCGCCTGCGGCAGCTCTTCCTGACGCGCCTTCATGCATAGCAGCCTCTTCACGGACGCGCGCGGCGCCCTCACCTCCGGTCCCTATGCGGAGCGGGAGGACCGTCGGCCCTGGGCGTTCGACCGCTTCTGCGAGACGGTGCTCGTCGCGGTCTCGCCCCGCCTCGCTTCCGCCCGGCGTCTGGCGCGCCGGGTGCGCCGCGTGGCCGCCCATCATGAGCGCTTCGCGAAGCTGTCGGATGCGGAGTTGCGGGCGGCGGCGCAGGCGTTGCGACCCCGCTTTCTGCGCCGAGGGCTCGCGCCGTCCCTCGTCGCGGAAGCCTTCGCCCTCGTGCGCGAGATCTCGGGCCGCGAGCTCGGGATGCGGCACCATCCCGTCCAGATCATGGGCGCCTGGACCATGCTCGACGGGCGGCTCGCCGAGATGCAGACGGGCGAGGGCAAGACCATCACGGCGCTCCTCGCCGCCGCGACCGCCGCGCTCGCGGGCGTGCCGGTCCACGTAGTGACCGTGAACGACTATCTGGCGAAACGCGATTCCGAGACACTGACCCCCGTCTACGCGGCCCTCGGCCTCACGGTCGGGCTGACGCGCCCGGAGCAGGACCCCGCGTCCCGTCGGGCGGCCTATGCCTGCGACGTGACCTACTGCACGAACAAGGACATCGCCTTCGACTACCTGCGCGACCGGATCGCCCTCGGCCGGCGGCGCGGCCGTGCCCAGTGCCGCATCCGCGACCTGGCGAGTGACCCCGGCGGCACGCGCCCGCTGCTGATGCGCGGCCTGCACTTCGCGATCGTGGACGAGGCGGACAGCGTGCTCATCGACGAAGCCCGGACGCCGCTGATCCTGTCGGGCACGAGCGACGACCCGGACGGGCGGGCACCCTACGCCGTCGCTCTCGACATCGCCCGGCGCCTCTTGCGGAACGCGGACTACACCCTTGAACCGAACGGGACCATTCTCCTCACGTCGGGCGGCGAGGCCCGGCTGCGGGCGCTCGCGGCCGGCGGTGCCGGGCTGTGGCGGTCGCGGCTCGCCCGCAACGAGCGCGTGACCCAGGCCCTCTCGGCCCTGCATCTCTACCGGCGCGACGTCCACTACGTGATTGCCGACGGCAAAGTCGTGATCGTCGACGAATCGACCGGGCGCCTGATGCCGGACCGCAGCTGGGAGCGCGGCCTGCACCAGCTCATCGAGGTAAAGGAAGGCTGCGAGATCAGCGGCCTGCGCACGACCCTGGCCAAGATCACCTATCAGCGCTTCTTCAGCCGCTACCTGCGCCTTGCCGGCATGACCGGCACCGCCGCCGATGCGGCGCGCGAATTGCGGTCGGGCTACGGCCTGTCCGTCGTGCGCATCCCCTCTCACAGGCCGTCCCGGCGGCGCGACCTCGGCACGTGCCTGTTCACCACCGAGGCGGAGAAGTGGCGGGCGGTTACGGCTTCGGCACGGCGAACCCACGAACAGGGACGACCCGTCCTGATCGGAACCCGCTCCGTTGCGGCGTCGGAGGCGGTGAGCCGGGAACTCTCCCGAGCGGGTTTGGACCACCAGGTGCTCAACGCGCGCCAGGACGCCGCGGAGGCCGACGTCGTCGCCGGCGCCGGTCGTACGGGTACGATCACCGTCGCGACCAACATGGCCGGACGCGGCACCGACATCAAGATCACGGACGAGGTCTCGGCGCGGGGCGGCCTGCACGTGATCCTGACGGAATATCACGACTCACGCCGCATCGACCGCCAACTCTTCGGGCGCTGCGGCCGCCAGGGCGACCCCGGAACCCACGAGGCCATCGTCGCCCTCGACGACACACTTTTCCGGCAGCACGCCCCGCGCCTCGCTGCGGTGCTCGGCCAGCTTCCGGGCGTGCGACTGCCGGCTTTTGCCGCGACCGTCTTGCGCTGCGTGGCACAAAAGAGCGCCGCGCGACTGCATGCACGCCAGCGTCGTAACGCTGTGAGGTCGAACAGCGAGGCGGACCGTACACTCGCTTTCGCTGGTTTCGGCGAGTAGGGGTCGAAGCGTCCACCGATAGTTCTTGCTAGCTATTGTTGCAGGCACGCACTGCGTTTGGTCTCTCACGCACAAGCGCATCATCTTTGGCCAAAGCGGACGACTCCGACACGTCCGCTTCAGAGGTGACTCGCCGGCACGATCAGCACTCCAGCCTGCTGCTCCGTTGGCGGCGCGCTTTACGTGCCAAACAATGGTCAGCGCCCAGCAGAGTGGTCAGACTTAAAGTATGCTCTGGTCTAACGGAGAGCGGACGGCGACCTCGACGACGCGCCCGGCGCCAGGCCGTCCTGCAAGGGGTAGAGGAGCGTTGTTCATGCCGGGCAGGCCGCGCAAGACTTCAATGCCCTCAGACTCGTAGCCCTCCCCTTCCGCGGGCGCCGGCACGGGCATCGCCTTCGCGAGGTCGAGCAGCCGAAGCACCTCGACGACGAGCTCCTCGCGGTTAGTGGGATCACCCATGCCGACAGCGTCTCAGCTCGCGCAGGCCCCGACAACGCTCCGAACGCTACCCGCCGCCGTCCGAGCGCCCTGTGGCGCGGCTTCGGCCGTCCGAGTGCCGTCCGAGTTGGGCCTGGCCGCCGGTCCGGCGGCTGCTCCGCATAGAGGGAAATGGGTCCGGTTGCGATGATTTTAGTCGGCCTTTCGCGCGTTGAGGAATCCAGAAGCGGTCACGTCGTCATTAATCCGGACTGATAGATAATCGAACCACCAGCGCCCCCACGCGGTGTTTTCGCGAGAACCCGACACCACGTAGATCTTGTGACCCACATGCGAGTAACGTCGAACTTCGCTTACTCTTGGCCAGTAGAAGATGCTCGGCAAGCTGGAGTCGCCATCAATCGGATTGCGGCAGTCCGGATCCAAGTATAGTCCTTTCGTGTGCCAGACGTCCTGACCCTCATGGCAAATGCGAGCAAGCCGGAATTTGAGGTCGCGGAAGCCGCAGGGGCCGACCAGTAGGTAGCCTCCGTCTGTCGCATCCCAGATCTTTGTGGACCGGTAGCGTTTAACGCGAATGGCGTTACCTGGGACGGCGCGGTCAATGGCACGCATTAGTGCCACTGCGTTCGGTGCGTTGCACATAGTAGCAACAATATCGATTGCATTCATAAAGGGTGCTCCTGCGTTATTTTATTGTACATTGTCAATATCATGGCGGCCTGGATGCGGGCGATGACCGATGTGAGAGTTCGGTCGGTTATGGCGTGGTCTTCGAGGAGGGGATCACCCGACCGCTCTAGGGGGGCGACCGGAGCGGAGCGCGGCAGGCTCGGAACTGGTCGTCGTCGTAGGACGCCCTGCCGCGCTGTTCGACCGGCGCCGGCTGCTCGGGAGGTGCGATAGCGGGCAGCGACGGCGGCTTGCGGAGGGGCTCCGCGTCCGCCATCGGCTACTCATCTTGACGGAAGCGAAGCGAAGCCTCAAAATGTGTTTCTCTGTTCTAGATCAACATATTATAGATGGAAATAACACTTTATTGTCATTACAATCAATCATTCCGAATAGATGATCTTGACGCCAATCATCACACGCCTGCCCAAAACTTTGATGCATCTTAACCTTTTGATTACGGCAGGAAGATACGTATGCAATTCCATTTATTAAAATTTTTTCCTGAAGTCGTGCAAATTTTACCTCTAATATCTCAAGTTCTCCTGATTCGGTATGCGCGACGCGCCTTGAGGATAAGATTAAGCAGCCTTCAACAACGCCGGTTTTAAGGCCCATACGTCGGACTTGCTGATACCAGCCTTGGCTCACAACAATTGTATGTAAAGCTGCAAATGGCCGAATATGCGAATCTGAACGACGATTAACCTCCATCGCCATCTTATAATTTACATAGCGTCGCTTTTTGAAATCGGCACTGTAGACTAGCCAGCCTGCGCCATCGATTGCCCATCCAGGCATGATGGTCTTTGCCGCCGCTATTACGATAGATCGTGTATGCAAACGTATGCGCTCGGCAATCGACGATGAGAGCCGATCAGCAAATTTTGCACGCTCATTTGCTCGCGGCGATCTTGATCCACGATCATGATTTCGCTGGTAGTAATGCTGCCGGTTAACTCGATAATATCTCACCGCATTTGCCAAATCTGCAAGGCGCTTCCTCCCTTCTGCCAGAGAAAGGCCTCCGCGCTCTTTCAATGAAATATTGATAAGCGCGTTATACGCATCCTTGCGCAGAGCTGGCCTATTTTGATTGGCCAGATCAAGAACAATGCTGCGCAGCTTAGGCGACAGCGCTGCCATTTGCAGGGTTATGGATGTCTTCATGGTCATGCGTCCCACGGATTGGCAGCGCGCGAAAGCGCTGAACGATCAAACCGTGTGGCCGCAGGGCCTGTCCTGAATAGAACGGCCTGTCAACTTACGCATTCATCACTCAGTGCGCAATAGAGCTTCTATCTCTCATCACGCGGCGGAAATGATTTGCGCAGCTACCACTTAGAGCCCCACGCATGGAACTCAAAATCGTGTTATATCTCTGGGATACGCACTGCAACCGCGTAAACTACGTAGGCGGCATGCAACCTGATCAACCGTCACTGTTTGCCGGACCCCTTCGTCGTCTTCAGTCCCCCCTCCCCCGCCCGGGCAGCGATCCCGCCGCCGCATAAAGGGCCGGAACGATCTCGCCGCGGAGCAGGAGCTTTTATTGATCGAACCGCCTGCATAGCGCCAATTGCGGACCTTCAAGCGAGGACGCCTGAATGGCCGCCTTTAGCCCAACATCGGACCTTCAAAATTCACCGATAGCGCGGCAGCCTCCGCACCTCCGCAAACAGTCTACGCCCTGCCAAGGGTCTGACACTTGGCACGCCTGATCGCACGAATTCTAGCGACATGCCGCCTCATACTGTCGCGCCATGGCATCGGCACGTCGATGCCAAGGTGTTGGGCGCATCAGCGACGACGTCCGTTCGGGCTTGCCTTGCGCCATCGAACGCATCCGTTCGAAGGCCCGGCGGTATCAGACTCACCTCACGACCGGTGGCTCGCCTCTCCTCCAAGCCAATGTCTCCGGCGTCCGGCATCCATCGAAACGTCCAATCGAGCGCGATCCCGTACAAGTCAGCTCGTGGCAGCCCCGCTAGACCACGAGGACGGTCGCGCTCACGGCCGCTGACGAGAAGAGTCCACGGATGCGCCTTCCGCCGATCGCCCCCGCCGACCTTTCCCCGTTACAGCGACCGCTCTATGACGACATGAGGTCGGGTGTGAGCGCCAAGTACGACCTCTTCACCACCGCGCGGGCAGACGGCGCACTCCTCGGGCCCTGGAATGCGTGGCTGCACCAGCCCGAGGTCGGCGCGGCCTTCTGGACCGTCACCCAGGCGATGACCGCGTTCAAGATCCTGCCCGATGCGGTGCGGCAGGTCGCGATCCTGGCGGTCGGCGCACGGTTCGGCGCGGCCTATGAGATCTACGCGCATGGAGCGGTCGCGCAGGCTCGCCACGCGATGAGCGACCAGCGCCTGTCGACGTTGGCCGCGGGCGAGCGGCCGCCGGATCTCACGGACGAGGAGGCGACGGCGTTCGACGTCGCCCGCGCGCTCACCGGCGGCGGGATCCTACCGGAGCCGACCTACCGGCGTGCCGTGGCGCTGTTCGGCCAGGCGGGTGCCAACGAACTGATCTACCTCGTCGGTCACTACTGCTTCGTCTCGGTGACCCTAAACGGCTTCGCGATCCTGGTTCCTGAGGAAGACCCTGCTGGTACGGGAGAGCGGGCATGACCCGGCCTCGCCGCCACGGTGCGTCGACCGGCAAATTCCGGGGCCTCGGCGGCGCCTGCGCTCTGGCTCTCTGCCTGGTCCTGGTCGGAGGACCGTCCGGCGGCCCGCGCGCGGCGGCGCCCCGGGTGGCAGAGCAGGCACCGGGCTTTTACCGCATGATGCTCGGGCGCTTCGAGGTGACGGCTCTCCTCGATGGCACCCACACCTTTCCGATCCCGACCGTGCTCCAGCGGCCCCGCGACGGCGGCCCGCGCGCCCTCCTCTCCGAGGTCCGGCCGGGCGAGGCGGAGAGCCGGCTCGCGCGAGACTTCCTCGCCCTGCCCTTCGAGGGCTCGATCAACGCGTTCCTGATCAATACCGGCGCGCGGCTCGTCCTGATCGATGCGGGCGCGGGCGACCTCTATGGATCCTGCTGCGGCAGGCTCGTCGCGAACCTGCGCGCCGCCGGTTACGCGCCGGAGGCGGTCGACGAGGTGCTGCTGACCCACCTGCATGCCGATCACGTCGGCGGGATCATGCACGACGGCAAGGCCGTCTTCCCGCATGCGACGATCCGGGTCAGCCGCCGCGACGCCGATTACTGGCTGGACCCGGCCAACGAGGCGGCGGCTCCGCCGTTCCTGCTGCCGATGTTCCGGGGCGCCCAGGCCGCGCTCAAGCCCTACAGCGACGCCGGACGGCTCATTCCCTTCGACGGCGAGAGCGAAGTCCTGCCCGGCTTCGTCGCGGTCGCGACCCCGGGCCACACGCCGGGGCACAACTCCTACCGCGTGACGAGTGGAACCGAGACGCTGCTGGTCTGGGGCGACATCGTCCACGTGGCGCCGATCCAGTTCCCCGATCCGGAGGTCACGGTGACCTACGATACCGACGGCGCGGGCGCCGAGGCCCGGCGCGAGACGCTCTTCTCGGAGGCGGCCCGCACCGGCGCCTGGATCGGCGCCGCCCACATCTCCTTCCCTGGGCTCGGCCACATCCGGGCCGAGGACGGACGGTTCAGCTGGATCCCGGCCAACTACACTACCGTGTTCCATGCCCAGCCGCCCGGAGCCACGCGGTGACGGTAGGCGAGTCCCCGCTCCCAGCATCGGTCCGGAGCCCCGGTTCGGTCGAGGATGAGCGGGTATGACGGACCTCGCCTTCACGACGGTCCTGCTCTCCGCCGGGATCAGCATCGTCACCGGCTTCCTCGGCGCGCTGCTCAGCCAGGGCTGGGTCCGGCGCCAGGAGCGCCGCACCTACGGACTCGCCCTGCTGGCTGAGATCAAGTCAATCCAGCGCAGCCTGCTGCGCTACGAGGCACGCCTGAACCGGGCGGGGACCATCGTCGAGGGCCGGGAAGCCGCGGCCCTACGCCTGTGGCGCCATGACCTCGCGGTCTTCGCCAACAACTCCGGGCGCATCGGGCTGTTCTCGTCGCGCACCGCGGTCGAGCTCATCGAGTTCTACCACCAAGTCCGCTGGCTCGAGGAGCGAGGAACCGAACTCGACGCCTCGATGGCACGGACGAACGGTCTGCCCGACTGGCTCGCCGGCCAGCGGGAGGCCATCCACCGCACCCGCTCCCGGACGCGGGCGCTCACCCGGTCGCTGCGGCGGGAATTGCCGCCGACGCTCGCCGACGGTCTTCGGGGGCTGGGTCGCGGCGCAGGGCGGAGGCGCCGGGCCCGGGCTGCGGCGGGCAGTGTCCTTGCACGGGCAAGCGCTCACGGAGATGGCCTCGACAGTTCCTGCGGGCCGAGTCATCACGGCCCTGCCGGGAGCCCGCGGGCCGCCGGATGAGGGCCACTCAGCGCTGGCGTGGAGCATCGATGCCGAGCTCGCCCGCCATCCGGACGAGATCGGCGAGCGACCGGGCCTCCATCTTCTCCATCACCCGCCGCTTGTGCACCTTGGCGGTGATCTCCGAGACGCCGAGCTCGGCGGCGATCTGCTTGTTCATCAGGCCGCCGATCGCGAGGCCGAACACGTCGCGCTCGCGGCCCGTGAGGGAGGCGAGCCGGCCGGCGAGCGCGCCCCGGGCGGCCTCTGCGGCCAGGGACGCCGCGTCGAGGGCGAGGGCGCGGTCGATGGCCGCGAGGATGTCGTCGTCCTCCGCGGGCTTGGTCAGGAACTCGACCGCGCCGCCCCGCATCGCCCGCACGGTCATCGGGATCGTGCCGTAGCCGGTCAGGAAGATGATCGGGATCGTGGTGCCCGACGCCTGGAACCGGGCCTGGACGTCGAGGCCGTCGTCGTGCGTCAGCCGAACGTCCAGGAGGATGCAGGCCGGCCGCTCGACGTCCGGATTGGCGAGCAGGCCCGACGCGTCGGGGCGTCCGACGGCCTTGAGCCCGGCCGAGCCGCAGAGGCGGACGAGGGCCGTTCGCAGGGCCGCGTCGTCATCGACGATGTAAACAGTGCCGGTCTGCATCGGGATCGGGGTGAGCGCGTCGCCGGCGGAAGGCCCGTCGATCGCGAGCTCGCGCCGGAAGCGGAGCCGTCGGGGTCTAACACGAAATCAGGGCGTGTCGAACACGCTAGCGAGGCAGCGTTCCAACTCCTCTGCCTCGAACGGCTTGGCGAGATACGCGAAAGCCCCGCAGGCGAGCGCGCGCCGGCGGTTCGCGTCGCTCGGATAGGCCGTGACGAGGATGACCCGCAGCCGGGGACGGTGCAGCCGCAACTGGCGCAGAAGGTCGAGGCCGGAGAGGCCCGGCATCTGCAGGTCGGTGACGACGCAGCCCGGTTCGACGGCACTGAGGGCGGCGAGCAGGTGGCCGCCGGTCTCGAACGGCATCGCGGCGTAGCCTAGGGACCCGACGAGCCGAGTCAGGGCGAGGCGGATCGCCGGGTCGTCGTCGACGATCGCGACGGAGCGGGGGGTCAGGCCGGAGACCGGCATGCGGTCGGAAGCCGGACGTGGAAGGCGGCCCCGCCACCCGGCGCGTCGTCGAGCCAGAGGTCGCCGCCATGGGCGTCGATGCAGCTGCGGCAGATCGCCAGTCCCATGCCCATGCCGCCGGGCTTCGTCGAGTGGAACGGCTCGAAGATGCGAGCCCGCTGCTCCGAGGGCACGCCCGGCCCGGTATCGCTCACCGTGACGCGCACCGCGCCGGGATCGCCCCGCACGGTGATCGCGATGTCACGGCGGCCGCTCGACCCTGCCATCGCCTGGGCGGCGTTGACGAGCAGGTTGACGAGCACCTGCTCGATCTGGACGAGGTCGCCGGTGACCGGCGGCAGGTCGGGATCGGCGGTGATGAGGACCGTGGCGCCGTTGGCGCGCAAGTCCCGTTCGGCAAGCAGCGTCGCCTCGCGAGCCGCCTCGACGAGGTCGACGGGCGCGAGCGCGAGGGAGGCCGTTCCGAACAGCGAGCGGGTGCGGGCGACGACGTCGCGGGCCCGCCGTGCCTCGGAGACGACATCCTCCAGGGCAGCCGTCACCTCGGCGAGGTCCGGTTCCGGCCGCTTCAGCCAGCGCAAGGAAGCCTGGGCGTTGGCGGCGATCGCCGCGAGCGGCGTGTTGACCTCGTGGGCGATCGACGCGCTCACCGCCCCGACGGTGATCGAGCGGGCGGCCCGGGCGAGGTCGCCCTCGGCGGCAGCGAGCCGCGCCTGCGCCTGCTTGTAGGCCGTGATGTCGAGGGAGGTGATGAGGAGGTCGCAGAACTCGGCGCGCTCGCGCGGCAGCATGGCGGTGAACAGCACGTCGCTCTGCTGGCCGTCCGCCCGGACGATATGGGCCTCCGAGCGGAAGAAGCGGTCGCCGCGACCGAGCGCGACGAGCCACTGCACGAAGGTCTGGTCGGTCTCCGGCAGCAGCCGGTCGAGCGGGCCGACGAAGGCTGCCTTGTCCGGCGCGCCGGTCTCCTCCAGCGTGAAGGCGTTGACGTCCTTGATCAGCACCCGGCCGCAGAGCTCACGCAGTTCCGAGGGCCGCGCCGCGAAGTAGCCCTCGATGTCGGTGACGCCGGCGAGGCGCAAGGCGGCAATGGCCTCGCCCACCGCACTCCAGTCCTCGCGCCACATCGAGATCCCGGCGCGCTCGAAGATCGCGGAGAACTGCGCCTCGCTCGCCCGCAGGGCGCGCCGGAGCCGCGCGACGTGCAAGGTACCGAGGAACGCAGCCAGGACGCCCGCGACGAGGAGGCCCGCCATCGCGACGGATGTCGGCGGCCCGGCGGCCAGACCCCACCCGACAAGGAGCACCGGGACCAGGACCACCAGGACCGCCTTCGCGCCGTCCTCGACGAGGTCCGGCCAGCGGCGGGGGGGGGCCGAGAGCATCCAGGCCGGCAGCGCGTCGGCAGCGGGGGAGCCGTCATTGGCGGAGGCGAGGCTCGGCCATCGCGAGAAGACCTGCCCCAGGCTTCCCCGCCTGAAGCCTTCCTGCCCCGAGCCTCCATGCCCCAAGCCTTGACTCATGCGGTCCTCCGCCCAGGGTCCGGTTCCTGGGCCTCCTCCGATGCCGCCTCGGCGACGTCCGACCACCGTCGGCGCGCGCCGGCCCTATTGTGGCGGTCATGAGCGGCGAGGCTCTAGGCGAACCCGGCGCCCGTGTCGCCGATACGGGTGTATAATAGCGTAGCCGTGCCTCGGCTTGGACATTGTCGCGCATGGATCTGCATCGGCACGGCGCGTTCAAGTTTCCCAATGCAGGCCTCATCGCCTCCTCGCAGGGGCGGGGCTGGTCGGGCGTCGCGGCGGAGCTGCGCTGCCATCCGCCCGGAGAGCTGCCGGCGATCGTGCCGACGCAGATGGAGATCACCATCGCGACGCGGCGCAGCCCCGGCGCCTATGTCAGCCGCAAGGGGGCGGGCCAACGCCAGCGCACCGCCGTGGAGGCGGGAACCGTGTGGTTCTGCCCGGTCGGCGTGGCCGAGGACGACATCGGCATTTCCGGCGCCCTGCACGACATCCTGCACGTCTACCTGCCGGTCGAGCGCTTCGCCCATATGGCGGACCTCTACGGCGACCCTCGCATCCGCGCCGACGCGGTCCGGTACCTCGCCGATGTCGACGACGACCTGGTGCGCCAGCTCGGCCTCGCGATCGGCCGCGAGCTCCAGGCGGAGACCTCCGCCGGCCGGATGCTGGTCGAGGCGGCCTCGCTGTCGCTGGTGGCGCGGGTGGCGCAGAGGTACGGGCACGACCGCCCGGAGCGGGCTGACACGGAGACCGGCTCGACCTGCCAGGCCCGGATCCGCCGGGTGACCGAGTTCATCCGCGACAACCTCGACCGCGACCTCACCGTGGCCGAACTCGCCGACGTCGCCTGCCTGAGCCCGTTCCACTTCTCGCGGCTGTTCAAGGCGGTCACCGGGAGCACGCCGCACAGCTTCGTCAGCGCCGCGCGGCTCGAGGAGGCCCGGCGCCTCCTGTCCCGGACCGCGACGCCGCTCGGCGAGATTGCCCATCGTTCGGGCTTCTCCGGACAATCCGCATTCAATATTGCCTTCAAGCGGGCGACCGGCTGCACGCCGGGGGACTATCGGCGACAGCAGAACGCGTAACAGCAAGCGCTGCAAAGACCAGAGCAGGATTCGAAAAGACGGTCGTCCGCACATCTGGGATCATGCACCCGTAGCCTCCGGGTGCTGGAATGATTCTCGATTACATCTCCTCATCGTCTCGTGCGCCCTTGCTGCCGGCGCGGACCGGGCGCGCGTCCCCCGGCCGGATGTCGGGCCTGAACGGCGCGCGCATGGCCGACCACATCGGGGTTCGCGCGAGCGGGACGCTGACGGCCGCGCACCGGACCGGCCATTCCCTGGTCGTCACCCGTCTCCAGGGCCTGCTCGCACCCGGCACCGAGACCCCGCCGCTCAAGCAGGAAGCCGCCTACAGCATCGTGGTGCAAGTGCGGCCGCTGCAGCAGCACGCCTTCACCGTGGGCGGGCGGCAGATTCATGCCGGCGCCGTGCCGGCCGATGCCGTCAGCGTGGTGAGCCTCGCCGATTGCCCGCGCTCGGTCATGAGCGGGCCTCTCGACGCGGTCCAGTTCTACGTGCCGCACGCCCTCGTCGACACCGTTGCGCGGGAGAACGACGTCCCGCCGCCCTCGCACCTCGCCTGGCCGCGGGCGGACCGCGACCCGGTCGCGGCAGGGCTTGTCGCCCTGCTGCTCCCGGGGCTGGCCGAGCCCGATCCGGCGCGGGCGATGTTCGTCGAGCACACCGCCATGGCCTTCCTCGCCCACGCGCTCGATCGCTACGGCGGCGGCGGCGCCGCCACGGCGCGGGCGGTCCGCAGCGGCCTCTCGCCCTGGCAGGAGCGCCGCGCCCAGGAGATCCTTCACGCCCGCTTCGCCACCGCCCTGACCATAGCGGAGGTCGCGCAGGCCTGCCGATTGTCGCCGAGCTACTTCGCGGCGGCCTTCCGGCGCAGCACCGGCCAGTCCCCGCACCGCTACCTGTCGGATCTCCGCATCACGGAAGCGAAGCGCCTGATGCGCGAGACCGCGCTTCCGCTGGCCGAGGTGGCCCTGCTCTGCGGCTTCGGCGACCAGAGCTACTTCACCCGGGCCTTCTCGCAGGCGGTGGGGGCGAGCCCGGGGCAGTGGCGGCGGACGCACCGGGAGGGCGGCATCCCGCATTAAGGAATGCGCGGCCCGGCCTCCGCGACGCCGATCACCGACCCCGCCCCGTCGAGGAATAGCCGCACCTTCATGGCGACGATCCCCGGCACGTCGTCGACCGGCATGCTGTACACGAACTTGCGCACGCCGAGATAGAAGATGCCGGCATGCAGGCTCCAGATCGCCTCGATCTCGAGCGGCGTGACCGGCAGCTCGGCGACCGGGGGCCGGCCCAGCTCGTCCCGGATCTGCGCGATGATCAGGGTGAAGACGCGCTCCTTCAGGAGGTCGAGGTAGCGGGTGTTGAAGTCGAGGCCTTTGAGGCCGGCGAACATGAACAGGCGGATCCACTCATAGGTGAGGATCACGCCGGCATAGTCGGTGTAGAACGCGGTGAGCCGCTCGCGCAGGGGCCGGGATCGGTCGCGGATCGTCTCCTCCCAGAACGGGTTCCAGCGGCGCAGGAACACTTCCTGGTAGACGCGCTCGACCAGCGCCTCCTTGGTCGGGAAGTAGCGGTAGAGCAGCGGCTGGGTGACGTTCAGGCGCTTGGCGAGCTCCCTCGTCTGGCCCTCGAACCCGAACTCGGCGAAGAAGCCGACCGCTTCGCGCACGATCTCCTCCTCGCGCTGGGCGGGAGTCAGGCGCCGCCGCGCCATCTCGGACGGCTTCGCGGGGCCTCGGGGCGTGAGGCGGGGGGCCGTCACGAATTTCGTCGTCGCATCCACGCGCGCCCCTTATCACGCGGCCTCGCGGATTGGCCACCGGGCGCCGCGGCCGCCTGCGATGCCCGGACCGGGGACGGGACGGCGGCGTGATCGTGCGATCACTTCGCCGGTGCCCTCACGCGGCGCGGTCGAGCCGCAGGGGCGGGTTGGCGCTGTCGAGGAACTCGACGGTGGTGAAGACGAGCTCGGTGTCGCCGATATTCTCGAGGTCGTGGATCATGAAAGCGCCCGCCGCGTAGCGGTGGTGCTGCGTGTCGCCGGCGGCGTAGGTCACCTCCGCGACCCGGCCGTCGGCGTAGTGCGAGCGCGCCCGCCCGCCCGTCACCGCCGTCCAGAAGTAGTCGAGCACGTGGGTGTGGAAGGCGATCCGCTCGCCCGGCGCGAGGCTGAGCAGCCAGACCCGGACGCGGTCCGTCTCGGAGACGAGCCGGCTGCCGACTTCGCCGTTGCCGGCGCGGTCGGCGAATTCCCGGCGCAGGGGCTCGGGCCAGGCCTCGGGCGGGGCCGGCCAGGCGTAGAACGCGACGTCCTGGGATGCGGTGTTCTGGGGTACGGTCATGGGATCCTCCTCATCAATGGGCGGCGACGGGGTGGGGCCGGTCGCTGCCGGTCTGGGCGGCGACGTGCTGGGCGCGGAAGGCGGCGCGGGCGGCGGCCGCCGCCGGGCTGCGGTCGAGGCGCGAGACCGTAACCGCCGTCAGGAAGGCGAGCGGCACCGAGAACAGGGCCGGGTTGTCGTAAGGAAACGGCGCGGCGCCGAGACCCAGGACCGTGCTCCAGATGCCGGGGCCGAGGATCATCAGGCCGAGCGCGCAGACGAGCCCGGCCAGCGACCCGGCGACAGCGCCCCGCGTCGTCAGCCCCGGCCAGGAGACCGAGAGTACCAGCACCGGGAAGTTGGCGCTCGCCGCGATGGCGAAGACCAGCCCAACCAGGAAGGCGATGTTCTGGTTCTCGAAGGCGAGGCCGAGCGCCATCGCGCACAGACTGATGACCACCGTGGCGCCCTTCGACACCCGCACCTCCTCCGCCTCGCTCGCCCGGCCGCGGCGCAGCACCCGGGCGTAGAGATCGTGGCTCGCCGCGGAGGCCCCGGCGATGGCGAGCCCCGAGACCACCGCCAGGATGGTGGCGAAGGCCACCGCCGAGATGAAGCCCAGCAGCGGCGCGCCGCCGAGCCGGTCGGCGAGGTGCAGCGCCACCATGTTGGACCCGCCGATCAGCTTACCGGCAGCATCGGTGAAGGCTGGCTCGCCGAGCACCAGCGCGATCGCCCCGAAGCCGAGGACGAAGAGCAGGGTGTAGAACACCGTGATGAAGCCGGTGGCGACCAGCACCGAGAGCCGCGCTTGGCGCGCATCCGCCACGGTGAAGAAGCGCATCAGGATGTGCGGCAGGCCGGCGGTGCCGAAGATCAGCGCCACCCCGAGCGACAGCGCCGAGACCGGATCGCGCACGAGGCCGCCCGGTGCCATGATGGCGTGGCTCTTCGGATGCAGTGCGACCGCCCGGGCAAACAGCGCCTCCGGGCTGAAGCCGAACCGGGCGAGGATCAGCCCCGCCATCAGGGCGGTGCCGGCAAGCAGCAGAACCGCCTTGATGATCTGCACCCAGGTCGTCGCCCGCATGCCCCCGAAGGCGACGTAGAGCATCATCAGCACGCCGACGAGAGCGACCGCGGTGGCATAGGGCAGGCCGAACAAGAGCTCGATCAGCTTGCCGGCCCCGACCATCTGGGCGATCAGGTAGAGGAGCACGATGACGAGGGTGTTGAGACCCGCGACCAGCCGCACCGGCACCTCGGACAGGCGGTAGGCGACCACGTCGGCGAAGGTGTAGCGGCCGAGGTTGCGCAGGGGCTCGGCGATCAGGAACAGGATCATCGGGAAGCCGACCAGGAAGCCGACGGCGTAGATCATCCCGTCGTAGCCCGAGCCGTAGACGAGGGCGGTCACGCCCAGGAACGTCGCGGCCGAGGTGTAGTCGCCCGCGATGGCGAGCCCGTTCTGTACGCCTCCGAGGGAACCGCCGGCGGCGTAGAAGTCGCTGGCCGTACGGGTGCCGCGCCGCGCGGCCTTCGCGGTGATCCCGAGCGTGACGGCGACGAAGGCGAGGAAGAGTCCGATCGCGATGGGGTTGAGGGCCTGGCGGCTCGTCGGGCCCGACAGGGCATCGGCGGCGGCCGGTCCCGCGAGAGCGAGAACCGGCAGGACGAGGAAGTGGCGGAGGCGGGCGATCATCGCAGGTCCTCCCGCAGGCGGTCGCTCAGGGCGTCGAGCCGGGTGTTGGCGACCGCGACGTAGATCGCCGTCAGGACGAAGCCGAGGGCGAGGAGCCCCGCCCCCGCGACGATGCCCCAGGTCGTTACCGCGCCCTCCGCCACCGGCCGGCCGAGGAGGCCGGGGCGGAACGCGATCGTGAGGATGTAGGCGAAATAGGCGCCGGCCATCGCCGTCGCGAGCACCCGCCCGAGGCAGCTGCGCTCGAAGGCGAGGCGGCGGAAGGCTGGATGGCCCTCGATCCGCTCGATCTCCATGGGGTCGTCCTCCTGATGTTCGTTGGGGTCGTCGATTCGGGGATCAGGCGGCGAGGCCGGTCGCCACGGCCGTCTCGGCCATCACCGCCTCGGGCGCCCGGTGGCGCTCGGCGAGCGCCCGCTCGCGGGGGGTGAGGATCTGCGCCTGCATGTAGGCGCCGAGCTCCCGCGCCCGGCGGACCACGGCGCGGCCGAAGGCGAGGCGCGCGGCCTCGAACTCCGCGAGCGCGGCGGGCAAATCGTGCGGGTTCGCCGCGAGCGCGCGGGCCAGGGCGTCGGCGTCGCCGGCCGCCTTGGTCACTCCCATGCCGACATGCGGCCTTGCCACGAAGGCGGCATCGCCCAGAATCGCGATCCGGCGGCCGAGCGCCATGCGCGGCGTCTCGAGGTCCTGGATCGCCTGCAGGAACGGCTGGGCGGTGCGCTCGACCACCTCGGCGAAGGGCGGTGCGAGCAGCCGGCGCGCGTCCGAGCGCATCCCGGCGATCACCTCCGGGCGGATCCGGTTCGGGGCGATCGAGAGGGGCTGGGCGTGGCCGTCGATGTCGGTGAGCAGAGCCGCGAGGTCGGCTCCGGCCGCGGCCGGACGGTACCAGACGAAGTTGAAGCGGCGCCCTCCCCTCTCCTCCCCGGCGACCGGGTAGCCCAGCATCTGCTCGCCGGGCGGGAGCGAGAAGCTGAAATGGTCGCAGAGCGCGGCACGGGTCTGCGCCGTCAGATCTGCTTCATCGACGAGGCCGCGCCAGGCGACATAGCCCGCATAGAGCGGCGCCACCTCGGGGAGGCGCTGCGCCCGCACAGTCGAGCCGATGCCGTCGGCGCCGACGAGCAAGTCGCCGCGGGCGGTGCTGCCGTCGGAGAAATGCGCCGTGACAGCGTCCGACGCCTCCTCGACCCGCACGAGGCTGACGCCGGAGCGATAGGCGCCCGCCGGCAGCGCGTGGTGGAGCAGGCCGTGGAGGTGACCCCAGGCGGTGAGCACCTGCGGCAGCGCCCGCTCACCGGCGAGCGCGCCGTCGGCGGCGAAAACCCGGCGGCCTCTCACCGCGACGCCGACCTCCGCCTCGCTGCGCCCGATGCCGGCGCGGGCGAGCACCGCGAACAGCTCCGGATGGGTGACGATGCCGGCACCGCGCCCCGACAGGTCGCCGGCGACCCGCTCGTGCACCTCGACCTCCCAGCCGGATCGGCGGAGCAGCAGGGCCGCGAACAGCCCCCCGAGCGAGCCTCCGACGATGATCGCCCGTTTGACTGCGGGCTTCGCCTCGACTGTCATGATGGTCCTCCCCGGCGGCCGGGCGCGCCGCGGGGCCGCCCGTCTCGCTCACTAATTATCGATGGATAACTTGCAGGCGGCCTGGTGGCTCGTCAAGTTCTATTTATCAATCGAACATCATCAGTAGCCCGACGCCTCCAGCCGCTCGGCGAGGAACCGGATGAACAGCCGCACCTTGGCCGGGACCATCCGGCGCGTCGGGTAGACCGCCCAGATCGCCAGCGGCTCTGGCTCGCCCTCCTCCAACCGCACCTCCGCGAGGAGCCCGCGCGCGACCTCCTCGGCCACGTCCCAGCGCGACAGGAGCGCGATCCCGAGGCCGCCGAGACAGGCCTGGTGCAGGCCCTCGATGGTGTTGGCGGTGAAGCGGCCCGCCACCCTCACGCTCGTCTGCTGCCCGGCCGGGCCGAGGGCCCAGTGGTCGGCGCCCGCCAGCGCCAGGCATTCATGGGCGGCGAGGTCGGCCGCCCTCGCGGGTGTGCCGGCGGCGGCAAGGTAGCCGGGCGTCGCGAACAGGCCGCGCGGGCTCGTCGCCAATCGGCGCGCCACCAGGCTCGACTCGCTCAGGGTCGCGATGCGGATCCCGAGGTCGAGCCCCTCCCCCACCAGGTCGACGACGCGGTCGGTGAGGACGAGGTCGACCCGGACCTCCGGCTGCGCCCGCATGAAGCCGACGAGGGCCGGGGCGACGACCTTGCGGCCGAAGGCTGTCGAGGCGGTCAGCCGCAGCCGCCCGGTCGCGCCGGCGTCGGCCGGACGCACGCTGGCGAGCGCCGCGTCGCGCTCCTCCAGCAGGGCCTGAGCGTGAGCGAGGAAGACCTGCCCCTCATCCGTGAGGGAGAGCGAGCGCGTCGTGCGGTGCAGGAGGCGCACCCCGAGCGCGCGCTCGAGACCCGACAGGCTGCGGGTCGCGGCCATAGGGGTGATGTGCAGGCGCCGCGCCGCCGCCGCGAGGCTGCCGGCGGAGACCGCCTCGGTCAGGACGGCGAGGGCGAGAAAGTCCAAAATAACGCGCCACGTTACAATCGCATATCACGAGACGCTACTACACCGTCCGACGTGACGAAATAGCTTGTCGGCGAACCGGCACGACGGATCGGCCGGCCGATGGAGAAGGACCATGTCCGCTCAAGCCGTGGCCGAGAGGCCGGCGACGACTCCCGACGCCCGCTGGCGCACCTTCGCGATGGCGATCGCGGTCGCCAACATCTACTACAACCAGCCGATGCTCGGCCTGATCGAGCAGGACCTGCCAGGGGAGGTCACCGGCCTCGTCCCGACGGCGACGCAAGCAGGCTACGCCGCGGGGCTGTTCCTGCTCGTGCCCCTCGGCGACGTCGTTGAGCGGCGGTCGCTGATCGCGATCCAGTTCGGCGGGCTTGCCGCAGCGCTCGTCCTCGCCGCGCTCGCCCCGACGGCGACCGCGCTCGTGCTGGCCTCCCTGGTCGTCGGGCTGTCGGCTACCGTTGCCCAGCAGATCGTCCCCCTGGCCGCCCACCTCGCCGCGCCCGAGCGGCGCGGCGCCACCGTCGGTACGATCCTGTCGGGCATCCTGACCGGGATCCTGCTCAGCCGGACCCTGGCAGGCTTCGTCGCCACTCATGCGGGCTGGCGGGCGATGTTCTGGCTCGGCGCGCCCCTGGCGGTCGTTGCCGGCGCCGCGATGATACTGGCCCTTCCCCGGCAGCGGCCCGAAGCGACGATGCGCTACGGCGCGCTCCTGCGCTCGCTCGCCGGTCTGTGGCGGAGCCACCCGGCCTTGCGGCGCGCGGCCGGGACGCAGGCGCTGGTCTTCTCCGCCTTCACGGTGTTCTGGACCGTGCTGGCCTTCCGGCTAAGGGAGCCGCCCTACGGCTACGGCGCCGACATCGCCGGGCTATTCGGCATCGTGGGCGCCGTCGGCGTCGTCGCGGCCCCGCTCTCCGGGCGCTTCGCCGACCGCTACGGCTCGCGGCCCGTCGTCCTCATCGGGGCGATCCTGACCCTGGCCTCCTGGATCGTGTTCGGCCTGTGGGCGGCGCTGCCCGCGCTCTTGGCCGGCATTGTTCTGCTCGATTTCGCGATGCAGTCGGCGCTGGTGGCCAACCAGCACATCGTGTTCGCCCTCGCGCCGGAGGCGCGCGCCCGGCTCAACACCGTGCTGATGGGCGCGATGTTCCTGGGCGGCGCCCTCGGCTCGGCCGCCGGCACCTCGGCCTGGCAGGCCGGAGGCTGGCAGGCGGTCGTCGCCCTCGGCCTCGCGCTGGGAGCCGCCGCAATTGCGCTCCAGGTGGCCGAGCGCGTCGGCCGGTGAGGCAGCGGCGGAAGCGCCCGGCCGCGCGCCCCGGTCCGGCGCGCGGCCGATCGGGTCCGAAAACGATTGATCGGTTGGATCGACGGATCCCTGTCTCGATACCGCCATCCCGTTTCCTCTGCCAGACGGATGTACGATCAGGCCGTTGACGGCGGCTCGCACGGATGTCTATCATTATCATACGATAAATAACGGGAGGTGCCGATGCCGTCGCGCCGGGAGATGGTCGGGGGCTTGGCCGGGCTGGCCGCGAGTGCAACGCCGCTGCGACGGCCGATGGCCGCCGAGGGCGCGTCGACGACGATCGTCGACGCGCACAACCACGTCATTCCTCAAGCGGTCGTCGATGGCTTCGCGGCCGATCCCGAGGCCTTCGGCGTCTCGGTCGAGCGACGCGACGGCGCGCCCTGGCTCGTCCACCGCGAGGGCTTCGCCTATCCGCTCTCCGCCGGCTTCACCGATCCCGAGGCGAAGGTGCGTGCCCTCGACCGGGCGGGGATCGACCGGGCGGTGGTCTCGCCGTCGCCGACGCTGTTCTTCTACGGGGCCGAGGCGGCCCGGAACGCCGCGTTCGTCCGCACCCTCAACGAGGCCGTGGCGACGTTCGTCCGCGCGGCGCCCGGACGCCTGCACGGCATGGGGGCGCTCCCGCTGCAATCGCCCGAGGCGTCGGTGGCGGAACTCGATCATCTCGTGAACGGGCTCGGGCTGCGTGCCGTGATGATCGGGACCCACGTCAACGGCGTCCAGCTCTCGGCCCCGCAAGTCCGGCCGGTGCTGCGCCGCGCCGCCGAGCTCGGCGTCTTCGTCCTCACGCATCCGATGTATTTCGGCCCGAAGCCCGGGCTCGAGCAGTATTACCTGACGAACCTGATCGGCAACCCTCTCGACACGACCGTCATGGCGGCGAACCTGATCTTCGGCGGCGTGCTCGAGGAGCTTCCCGCGCTCAGGATCGGCCTCTCGCACGGGGGCGGCTTCCTGCCCTACCAGATCGGCCGGCTCGTCCATGGCTGGAACGTGCGGCGCGAAACCCAGACGACGCAGGCCTCGCCCAAGGCGCTCCTGCGGCGGTTCTACTTCGACACCATCATGCACGATGCCGAGGCCCTCGGCTACCTCGTGCGCACCATGGGGGCCGACCGGGTCCTGCTCGGGTCCGACGTACCCTTCGACATGGCCGATGCCGGTCCTGTCGCGACGCTGAGGGCGGTGCGCGGCCTATCCCAGGACGACATCGCTCTCGTCGCCGGCCGGAACGCCCTGCGGATTGCCTGTGCCTGACGCGGCGGATCCTGGCCGCGACGCGGGCTGGCCTCCGGACGAAAGGCAACGATCGCGCCGCCCGAAGGGGCGGCGGCCGGATCCAGAGCATCGGCCCCGGTATGGCTTCGCGACCGCGCAAATGTCCAATCGGCCCGGCGATGCGACAAGCCCCGCCGCCCCGGGCCGTGCTCCGTTCCCCCGCCAGGAGGTGACGACCGTGCGAGAGAGACACGCCCGAACGAGACGCACCATCATGGGGATCGGGATCCTCGGCCTCGCCGCGGCCGGGGCGGCGCTCGCGCTCGCCTGGCGGCCCGCGATCGCGCCGGTCCCGCCGCCGGCGCCCGCCTCCTTCGACCCGGCGCTGGTGCGCCGCGGGGCCGACCTCGCCCTGATCGGCGATTGCCGCACCTGCCATACGACTTCGGGCGGGGCCGCCTTCGCCGGCGGCCTGCCCCTGCCGACGCCGTTCGGGACGCTGTACTCGACCAACATCACCCCGGATCCGGAAACCGGGATCGGGCGCTGGTCCGAGGCCGCCTTCGCCCGCGCCCTGCGCAAGGGGGTCGACCGCGAGGGGCGCCACCTCTACCCGGCCTTCCCCTACGACCATTACAGCGCGACGTCCGACGACGACGTGCGGGCCCTCTACGCGTTCTTCATGACTCGCTCGGCAGTCGCCGCGACGCCGCCGCCGAACGAACTCCCCTTCCCGCTCAACATCCGCCTGACGCTCGCCGGCTGGAAGCTGCTGTTCCTGCGTCCCCGGGACCTCGCGCCCGATCCGACGAAGGACGCGGTCTGGCATCGCGGCCGCTATCTGGTCGAGGGTCTCGGCCATTGCGGCGCCTGCCACTCGCCGCGCAACGTCCTGGGGGCCGAGGTCGTATCGCGCGCCTACGAGGGTGGCGAGGCCGAGGGCTGGCGGGCCTACGCGCTCGGCGCCGCCTCCCGCGCGCCGGTGCCGTGGGACGAGGCGGCGCTGACGCAGTACCTGCGCGAGGGCTTCCACCCGTTGCACGGCGTCGCCCGCGGGCCGATGGCGCCGGTGGTTGAGAACCTGGCCGAGGTGCCGCGGGAGGAGGTCGTGGCGATGGCGCGCTATCTCGCCTCCCTGGGCGCCGGCTCGGGCAAGGCCACGCCACCTCTCGCCTCCTCCTCCGGTCCGGGCCAGGCGCCGCAGTCGGCCGGAATGCAGGCCGCGATCGAAGGGGCCGGCACCGACCTCTACGCGGCCACCTGCGCGGCCTGCCATGAGGGCGGGCGGCCGCCGCCCTTCGGCGGGGTCTCGCTGGCGCTCTCGACCGCGATCTCCGGCGAGAGCCCGCGCAACCTGGTCAACGTGATCCTGGAGGGCCTGCCGGTGCGGGGCGGGACCGGCCAGCCGATCATGCCGGGCTTCGGCGCGGTGCTGACCGACGCCCAGGTGGCGAGCCTCGCGGCCGGCTTGCGCCGGCGCTTCGCCGGCGGCGCCCCCTGGCCCGATCTCGAACCCGCGATCCGCGAGGCCCGGGCCGCCCGCCGCCTCGCGGCGCGCCCGGCGGCGATGACGTTGGCAATGACGCGATGAGGCCGACCATGACGAGCATGATCCTCAACGGCGAGCGGCGCGCGGTGCGCGCGGCGCCGGACACCCCCCTCCTCTACGTGCTGCGCGAGGAGTTCGGGCTCAACGCCGCCAAGTACGGCTGCGGGCTCGGCCAGTGCGGCGCCTGCACGGTGGTGATCGACGGCGAGGCGGTCTTCTCCTGCGTCACGCCGGTCATGCTGGCCGAGAACCGCCAGGTCACGACGCTCGAAGGGCTTGGCACGGCGGAGGCGCCGGGCCCGCTGCAGCGCGCTTTCATCGACGCGCAGGCAGCCCAGTGCGGCTACTGCATCCCCGGCATGATGATGCGGGCCCAAGCCCTCCTCACGCGCGACCCGGATGCGTCCGACGCCGCGATCCGGGCCGAGCTTGAGCCGCATCTGTGCCGGTGCGGCACCCACATGCGCGTCCTGCGTGCCATCCGCCGGGCGGCAGACGCGATGCGGCCGCGCTCGACCGCGGAGGCCGGACGATGACCCTGTCACGACGCACGGTGCTCGCCGGCACCGGTGCCCTTGTGCTCGCGTTCTCCCTCGCGCCCGCGCGCGCGCAGACCGAGACCGGAAAGGGCGAGGGGCCGAGGAAGCGCGGCCTGCCCGGCAGCCTCGACGACACCCCGCGCCTCGATTCCTGGATCCGCGTCGGGCCCGACGGCGCGGTCACGGTCCTGACCGGCAAGGCCGAGCTCGGCCAGGGCTTGAAGACGGCGCTGCTCCAGATCGCCGCCGAGGAGCTGAAAGCTCCCCTCACCCGCCTATCGCTCGTGACCGCCGATACCGGCCGCACCGCCGACGAGGGCTACACGGCGGCGAGCCACTCGGTCCAGGATTCCGGGACCGCGATCCGCCACGCCGCCGCCCAGGTCCGGGCCCTGCTGATCGCCGAGGCGGCCGGGCGGCTCGGCGTCCCGGCGGAGCGGCTGCGGGCCGAGGACGGGGCGGTCCTCGGGCCCGGCGGCGCCCGGATCGGCTACGGCGACCTCGTAACCGACGCGCTCCTCACCGCGGAGGCGCAACCCGCCTCGTCCCTCACGCCCGCGGCCGAGTACGCGGTGATCGGGCGGCCGGTGCCCCGCATCGACATCCCCGCCAAGGTGACGGGCGGCGCGGCGTACATCCAAGACCTGCGCCCGCCAGGCCTGCTGCATGCCCGCGTCGTGCGGCCTCCGAGCTATGGCGCCATCCTGATCGAGGTCGATGCGACGGCGGTCGAGCGGCTCCCGGGCGTGGTGAAGGTCGTCCGCGACGGGACCTTCCTCGGCGTCGTCGCCGAGGGCGAGTGGACCGCGATCCAGGCGATGCGCCGGCTCGCCGCCTCCGCCCGCTGGCGTGAGATCGCGTCCCTGCCAGATGCCGCAGCCCTGCCGGACGCCCTGCGCGCGCTGCCGAGCCGCGACTCGACCATCCTGGAGCGGGGCGCCACGGGCGGCGCCGGTACAGTCGTCGAGGGGACCTTCACTCGCCCCTACCTCGCCCACGGTTCGATCGGCCCCTCCTGCGCCATCGCGGAGTGGCAGGACGGCGGCGTGACGGTCTGGAGCCACAGCCAGGGCATCTTCCCGCTGCGCCGGGCGCTCGCCGGTCTCCTGCACCTACCCGACGACAAGGTGCGGTGCATCCACGCCGAGGGGGCGGGCTGCTACGGCCAGAACGGCGCAGACGACGCGGCGGCCGATGCCGCGCTCCTGGCACGCGCGGTGCTGGGCCGCCCGGTCCGGGTGCAGTGGATGCGCGAGCAGGAGCATGCCTGGGAGCCGTTCGGGCCCGGGATGGTGGCGAGCGTGCGCGCCGCCGTCACGCCGGACGGGCGCGTCGCCGACTGGACGCACGAGGTCTGGAGCCCGTCGCACATGATGCGGCCAGGACCGCCCGGCGCGCTGCTCGCAGCCCGAGAGATCGCAGAGCCGTTCACGCCGGCCCCACCCGTGGCCCTCGCCCAGCCGGAGGGCGGCGGCGACCGCAACGCGATCCCGCTCTACGCCTTTCCGAACGCGAGGGTGGTGCACCACTTCCTGCCCGAGATGCCGCTGCGCGGCTCGTCGATGCGCTCGCTCGGCGGCTACCTCAACGTGATGGCCATCGAGAGCACGGTGGACGATCTCGCCCGCGCCGCCGGCTGGGACCCGGTCGCCTTCCGGCTCCGGCACCTGACGGATGCGCGCGCGAGCGCCGTCGTCGCGGCGGCGGCGCGAAGTTTCGGCTGGGAGGGGCGATCCGCGCGCGCCGGCGGAGGATTCGGCTTCGCCTTCGCCCGCTACAAGAACCTTGAGGCCTATTGCGCCGTCGCGGTCGAGGTCGCGGTGGACCGCGAGACCGGCCAGGTCTCGATCGAGCGGGTCGTCGCCGCGGTCGATACCGGCGAGGTCGTCAACCCCGACGGGGTCGCCAACCAGATCGAGGGCGGCATCCTCCAGGCCGCGAGTTGGACGCTGTTCGAGCGCGTCGCCTTCGACCGCACACGCGTGACCTCGGTCGATTGGTCGGCCTACCCGATCCTGCGCTTTAGCGCGGTGCCGCGCAGCGTCGAGGTCCACATCGTGACGCAGCCCGATCAGCCGTTCCTCGGCGTCGCCGAGGCGGCCCAGGGGCCGGCCGGCGCCGCGCTCGCCAACGCGATCCGGGACGCGACCGGCCAGCGCCTGCACGACCTGCCTCTCACGGCGGGCCGGATCAAGGCCGCCCTCGGCGCCTGACGAAAGGAGGGACAAGAGCGATGTCCGATTTGTTCGACCCCGTCCGCCTCGGCGGCCTCACGCTCGCGAACCGCATCGTCATGGCCCCGATGACGCGCTCGCGCGCCGACGCGCAGGGCGTCATCAACGCTTCGGCCGCGCGGTACTACGCCGCGCGGGCCGGCGCCGGATTGATCGTCTCTGAGGGCGTGAACGTCGAGCCGATGTCGAACGCCTTCGACCGCGCGCCGGGCCTGTGGACGCGCGCCCAGGTCGAGGGCTGGCGGCCGGTCGTTGAGGCGGTGCACAAGGAGGGCGGTCTCATCGTGGCGCAGCTCTGGCACGGCGGCCGGGCGAGCGCGCGGGGCCTGCTCGGTGGCCACGAGCCCCTGTCGCCGTCGGGCGTGAACGACGACCTCGGCGCGCTGCAGGTCTGGGGGCTACTCGCCAACGGCGCCTACGTGCGGATCGCGGCGACGCAATCCCGCGCCATGACGGCGCCCAAGATCGCCGCGACGGTCGAGGCCTACCGCGTCGCGGCCGCCCATGCCCGCGAGGCCGGCTTCGACGGCGTGGAGATCCACGGCGCCAACGGTTACCTGATCCCGCAATTCCTCTCGCCCACCACCAACCGGCGTACCGACGCGTATGGCGGCGACGCGCAAGGGCGCGCCCGCTTCCTGCGGGAGGTGATCGCGGCGGTGACGGACGCGGTGCCGCCGGATCGCGTCGGCCTCCGGCTCTCGCCTTTCGCCACCTACAACGACGTCCGCGACCCGGATCCCGCCGAGACCTACGGCCCGCTGGCGTCCTGGCTCGCCGGGGCCGGCCTCGCCTACCTGCACCTTGCGGACACCAACGCCTGGACCGGGGCCCCCGACTACGACCGGATGCTGGCGCTGTTTCGCCCGCTCTATCCGGGCCCGCTGATCGTCAATGGCGGCCTCACACCGGAGCGCGCGGCTGCGATCGTGGCGGAGGGCGAGACCGAAGCCGTCGCGTTCGGGCGCCCGTTCCTGGCCAATCCCGTCCTGCCCGCCCGCATCCGAACGGGTGGTCCCTACAATGCCCCGCGTTCGATCGGCGTCTATGGCGGCGACGAATCCGGCTACACCGACTATCCGACGCTTGCCGCCGTAGAGGCGACCCTGGCACGCTGACGCGATCCGGTGCGCCGATATCCCAGGGCTGCGGTCCACGTCCCGACACCCGATACGCATGGATAACTTCATCCCCGCCCCGACTTGGGAGAGATTTGTTTCCAGACCTGGCTGGACCTTCGACGGCCCATGGCAGCAGAAACCGAGACACGGCGCACGGAGTCACCCTCGCATCAGGCCGGCCCTTGGCAGGGCCTGCACGGTGTGCGCCTCGCCCGGCATTTCGGGATCCGGGCGACCTCCTCCCTCCCGGTCGGGCGAGGTCGCCTCGCACCGCTCGTCCTGACGCGGCTTCAGGGGCAAGTGACGCCCGACGCGGTTACGGCGCCGCTCAGGCCTGAGGCCGCCTTCAGCATCGTGATCCAGCTCCAGCCGCTGCAGCATCACGACCTCAGCGTCGCCGGCCGCGTCCGGCACGCGGGACTGGTCCCGGCCGGAGCGGTCAGTGCGCTGAACCTCGGCGACACGCCCCGCTCCGCCATGCGCGGCACCTTCGACGCGATGCAGCTCTACCTGCCGGACGCGGTCCTGCACGACATCGCCGCCAAGGAGGGCTTCGCCCGGCCCACAGGCCTGTCCTGGCCCCGCGACGGGGTCGACCCCGTCGCCCTCGGGCTGGCGCAGTTGCTCCTCCCGGCGATCGAGCGGCCGGACCCCGCGCGCGCCGCCTTCGTCGACCACCTCGTGCTGGCCTTCCTGAGCCACGCGGCCCACCTCTACGGGCAGGTACCCGCGCAGACGAACGTCCGGCGCGGCGGCCTCGCCCCCTGGCAGGAACGCCGCGCCAAGGAGATGATGCGGGCCCGGCTCGCGAGTCCGCTGACGATCACCGAGGTCAGCCGCGCGTGCGGGCTCTCCCCGAGCTACTTCGCCGCCGCCTTCCGGCGCAGCACCGGGCGCTCGCCGCACCAGTACCTGTCGGCCTTGCGGGTCGATGAGGCGCGCACGCTGATGACGACGACGGGGCTGCCGCTGGCCGACATCGCCCTCTCCTGCGGCTTTCACGACCAGAGCTACTTCACCCGGGTCTTCTCCCGCGCGGTCGGGACCAGCCCCGGACAGTGGCGGCGCCTGCACGCGCCGCATCCGCTCGTGCTCCCATCGGGGCAGCCGCACGACGAGGATGGGCTCCTCGGCGATCGGGGCGCGTCTTAGCGGGGCCGGCGGAACCCGGCCCACGAGGAGCCGCGGCGCGAGATCGAGACCATGCTGCCCCGCTCCCGGGCAAGGCGGCCGCGACGGCAGCGGGAACCTGCACAAGCCGCGTCGCGATCGTCCAATCCGCTCGCCCGCCCCGAAGCCTATCGTGCGTGCCGTCACCTGCGGGGAAGCAGGACGAGGGGAAGCAGGACATGCCGACGATCAAGACCAAGGACGGGACCGAAATCTACTACAAGGACTGGGGCACGGGCCAACCGATCCTGTTCAGCCACGGCTGGCCGCTCTCGGCCGACATGTGGGACGCCCAGATGCTGTTTTTCGCCGAGCGCGGCTACCGCACGGTGGCGTTCGACCGGCGTGGCTTCGGCCGGTCGGGCCAGCCATGGGACGGCTACGACTACGACACGATGGCGGACGACATCGGGGCGCTGATCGAGGCTCTGGACCTGCAGGATGTCGTGCTGGTCGGCTTCTCGATGGGCGGCGGCGACGTGACCCGCTATATCGCCCGGCATGGCTCGGGGCGGGTCGCCAAGCTCGCGCTCGTCAGCGCCATCACGCCGATCTTCGGCAAGACCGCTGACCACGATGGGCCGGACAAGTCCTTCTTCGATGCCCTGAAGGCCGGCATCGTCAAGGATCGGGCGCAGTTTCTCGACGACTTCAACCCGATCTTCTACGGCACCAACAAGGGCATGAGTGTCTCGCAAGGCGTCTTCAAGCAGACGCTGCAGATCGCCCTCATGGCCTCGATCAAGGCCACGGTCGACTGCGCCACGGCCTTCGCCGAAACCGACTTCCGGCCCGACATGCAGAAGATCGACATACCGACCCTGGTGGTCCACGGCGATGCCGATCAGGTCGTGCCATTCGAGTCGACGGGCAAGCTCGCAGCCGAGATGATCAGTGGCGCGACGCTCAAGGTCTACCCGGGCGCCCCCCACGCCACCGCGACGACCCACGCCGACCGCCTCAACGCCGACCTCCTGGCCTTCATCGAGGGGTGACGGCGCTGGCGCGGCTTGTCACGCGCCGGGATCTCTTATTCGGCGAGCCGGTAAACCTCCAGCGGCTCGCCGACGCCGCGCAGCGGGAAGCTCCCGAGGCACGCCAGCGCCGTCGGCGCGTCGAGGAGCGCCGCGAAGGCACCCGAGACCAGAACGTCGGCGTCGAGCGCCTTCGTCAGCCCCTCCAGCCGGGCGGCGACGTTGACGGCCGGGCCGATGACCGTGAAGTCGAGCCGGGTGCGCGAGCCGATGTTGCCGTACATCACCGCACCCGCATGGACCCCGATCCCGTAGCCGAGGGCGTCGAGGCCTTGGGCCCTGCGAGTCCCGTTGAGGCCGTGCATCGCCCGGCGGGCCTCGTCGGCGGCCCGCAGGGTCGCGCCGCCGGCATCGGGCCGGTCGAGGGGGAAGATCGCCAGGAGGCCGTCGCCCATGAACTTCAGGATCTCGCCGCCGTTGCGCTCCACCGGGCAGCACACCGCGTCGAAATAGTCGTTGAGGAGCGCGATCACGTCGTCGCGCGGCCACAGCTCGGAGATCCGGGTGAAGCCGCGCAGGTCGACCACCATGATTGCCGCCTCGACGGTGACGCCGCTGCCTCGCCGCGTCGCGCCGTTCAGGATCATCTCGCCTGCATGCGGCCCGACATAGGTGTCGAGGAGGAGGCGGGTCAGGCGGTTCCGGTGGCGCACCTCGGTGACGACGGCCAGCGCCGGCAGGAGGTCCGTCAGGAGGGTGATCTCGGCGTGCGTGAACCCGCCCGGCCGGTCGCTCGCGAAGGAGGCCACGTGCCGCCGGCCCAGCGTATAGCGCATCGGCCATGCGACGAGATCGGTCAGGCCCTCGACGGCCATCAGTCCGGCGACCTCCGGCTGCGCGCCCTCGCCCGTCTCGCCATGGCGGTGTCGCACCATCTCGGCACCGGCGAGGATCCGCGCCGCCGGGCTACCGCGAAATCCCTCCGTCCCGAACAGACCGTAATCGAGGTTGCGCGAGCGCGGCGTACGGCAGCCCTTCCGCCACAGGATCTCGATGCCGAGCCATTGCGGATGGTTGGTGCGCAAGTGCAGCGTGGCATGCGCCACCGCGACGCCGTTGCGGCGCAGCCGGTCGCAGAAGCCCGCGAAGACGTCGTCGAGGAAGCGCTCGTCCACCGTGTCGTGCAAGAGCCAGCGCAGCAGCGCGTCGCGCAGGCCGGGCCTGGGTTCCTCGCCTCTGTCGTGATGCTCGATCATGGCCTTCCCGGTTGGCCCGCCCGCCGGGGCGACGAGCGCGGCCGAAGGATCGGGCGGTGGGCCGCCTCAGGTCTTGTCGATTCTCGCGGTATTTAGTCGGTCCGGGGGGCTGCGCCCGGACCGCGCTTCCCCGTCGGACCAGTGGCGAGAGGAGACAATCCGCGCCTCGTCCGGCGATCGGCGACGACATTGATCCCATCCCGAAAGGGTTCCCCGCCGCGCACCGTTGGGACGCCGCGACAGCGCATTCGTCCAAGCCGCGCGCAAAGCCTCCAATCCGCGTGTCCCCAGCGGGACTAGAAACTGGGCATCGCCAACGCCCCGAGAGCGGTGGCGCGACAATCACCGTCCGCCAGGACGAGCGCAAGGAGCCCGACTCATGGCCATCAAAGCGACGCCGACGCCCGGAAAGCGCCTCGTCTCGCCGCACGATCACACGCTGATCATGATCGACTTCCAGTCGCAGATGTCTTTCGCGACGAAGTCGATCGACGCCGTGACCCTGCGCAACAACGTCGCCCTGGTCTCGCGCGCGGCCGCCGGGTTCGGCGTGTCGACGGTGCTGACGACGGTGGCCGAGAAGAGCTTCTCGGGACCGATGTTCGAGGAGATCACCTCGGCCTTCCCGGAGGAGAAGCTCCTCGACCGCACTTCGATGAACACCTGGGAGGATGCCGCCGTGGTGGCCCGGGTGTCGGAGATCGGCAAGGACCGCCTGGTTTTCGCCGGCCTGTGGACGTCGGTCTGCATCGTCGGCCCGACCCTCTCAGCTCTCGACCAGGGTTACGAGGTCTACGTCATCGCAGATGCGTGCGGCGACGTCTCGGACGAGGCGCACGAGCGTGCCATGCAGCGGATGATCCAGGCCGGCGTGCAGCCGATGACCTCGCTGCAATACATGCTTGAGCTGCAGCGCGACTGGGCCCGCACCGAGACCTACGAGATGACCACCGGCATCGCCAAGAAGTACAGCGGCGCCTATGGGCTCGGCATCATCTACGCCAAGTCGATGTTCGGCGCGTCCGAAGGCCACTGAGCCCAAGGCCATCGAATCAACCCGGCGCGCGCGATGCTGCCGTACCTCCTCTCCCTCGGCGCCGGCCTGGCGGTCGGCGTCGCCTACGGGGTGATCGGCGTGAAGTCGCCCGCACCGCCGATTATCGCCCTCGTCGGCCTCCTTGGCATCCTAGCCGGCGAGATGGCCGTCTCCTACTGGCGCGGCCACCCGGCCGTCCTGTCGAGCCTGCTCCACCGCAAGAGCTTCGCGGTCGAGCGGGAGGCTCCGAGACACCCGCCGGCCTGACTTAAGGCCGGCGGTTCCCCTCAACATCCGACCGAGGAGCTTCGATTGAGCGCTGTGGCTTACCCCGACCTCATCCTGCGCGGCGGCCTCGTCACCACGCTCGATCCGAGCAATCCTGTCGCCTCGGCGGTCGCGATGACGGACGGCGCCTTCACGGCGGTCGGGTTCGACCGCGAGGTCATGGCGCTCGCCGGCCCGCAGACGCGGGTGGTCGACCTCAAGGGCCGCCGGGTGCTGCCTGGCCTCATCGACAACCACCTGCACCTGATTCGCGGCGGGCTCAACTTCAACATGGAGCTGCGCTGGGACGGCGTGCGTTCGCTCGCCGACGCGATGGCGATGCTCAAGCGGCAGGTGGCGGTCACGCCGCCGCCGCAATGGGTACGGGTCGTCGGCGGCTTCACCGAGCACCAGTTCGCCGAGAAGCGCCTACCGACGCTCGAGGAACTGAACGCCGTCGCCCCCGACACGCCAGTCTTCCTGCTCCACCTCTACGACCGGGCGCTCCTGAACGGCGCAGCTTTGCGGGCCGTCGGCTACACCAAGGATACGCCCGAGCCGCCGGGTGGGTCGATCCTGCGCGATTCTGCCGGCAACCCGACCGGGCTCCTGCTCGCCAAGCCCAACGCCGCGATCCTCTACGCCACCCTCGCCAAGGGGCCGAAGCTCCCCTTCGAGTACCAGGTCAACTCGACCCGCCACTTCATGCGCGAGCTCAACCGGCTCGGCGTGACCGGCGCGATCGATGCCGGCGGCGGCTTCCAGAACTATCCGGAGGATTACCAGGTCGTCCAGACGCTCGCCGAGGCCGGCCAGCTCACCGTGCGTCTCGCCTACAACCTGTTCACCCAGAAGCCGAAGGCCGAGAAGGACGACTTCCTCGCCTGGACGAAGTCGTCCCGCTACAAGCAGGGCGACGACTACTTCCGCCACAACGGTGCCGGCGAGATGCTGGTCTTCTCGGCGGCCGATTTCGAGGATTTCCGCCAGCTCCGGCCCGACATGGCGCCCGAGATGGAGGGCGAGCTCGAGGGCGTGGTGCGGGTGCTGGCCGAGAACCGCTGGCCCTGGCGCCTGCACGCCACCTACGACGAGACGATCTCCCGCGCCCTCGACGTGTTCGAGCGCGTCAACCAGGACATCCCGCTCGAAGGCCTCAACTGGTTCTTCGACCACGCCGAGACGATCTCCGAGGCCTCGATCGACCGCATCGCCGCGCTCGGCGGCGGCATCGCGATCCAGCATCGGATGGCCTACCAGGGCGAATACTTCGTCGAGCGCTACGGCCACGGCGCCGCCGCCGCGACCCCGCCCGTGGCGCGGATGCTGGAGAAGGGCGTGCCGGTCTCGGCCGGCACCGACGCGACACGGGTGGCGTCCTACAATCCCTGGGTCGCGATCTCCTGGCTCGTCACTGGCCGCACCGTCGGCGGGATGCAGCTCACGCCCCGCCGCAACTGCCTCGACCGCGAGACGGCCTTGCGGATGTGGACCGAGAAGGTGACTTGGTTCTCGAACGAGGAGGGCAGGAAGGGCCGCATCCAGGTGGGCCAGCTCGCCGACCTGATCGTGCCGGACCGCGACGTGATGGCCTGCGCCGAGGCCGACATCGCCGACACGGTGAGCGACCTGACGGTGGTGGGCGGCAAGGTGGTGTACGCGGCGGGCCTATTCGCCGCGCTCGACGAGACCCCGCCCCCGCCGGCAATGCCGGACTGGTCGCCAGTGCGCACCTTCAAGGGCTATGGCGCCTGGGGCGAGCGCCCGGTCCGGGCGGAGGCGGTGGTAGCAAGGGAAGCGAGCGCGTCCTGCGGCTGTGCGATGTCCTGCGGGCTGCACGGGCACGCCCACGCCACTGCCTGGTCGTCGCAGGCGCCGGTCTCGGACCTGAAGAGCTTCTGGGGCGCGCTGGGCTGCGCCTGCTGGGCGGTGTGAGGACCAGCACCATCATCCTCCCCCCCCCCCCGCAGACGGGAGGGTTCAGGACGCCCCTCACAACTCGCAACAATACTTTTTACGGCCAACCGCTTGGAGCCCCAGATGACGCGTACCTTCGCCGCCTTCCTCCTGGCGGCCGCTCTCCTTGCCGGACAGGCAGAAGCCCGGGACGCCGCGCACGAGCACAAGGTTGCCGTCGCCCCGCAATACGACACCACCCACGTCTACGTCGCCCCCGAGGACGTCGACCGCTTCGTCGCGAGCTTCACGGCCACCTTTGGCGGAGCCAGCACCAAGCAGGTCGTCGCGACCGTCACGCCGACGCCGTCGAGCACCACCTCGCAGCTGATCCAGACCCCGGTCGGCACCGTCTCCCTGTTCGGCTTCAAGACGCCGATCCCCTACCCCTTCGGAGCCGAGCGCACCGGCTACCTCGTCACCGACATGGATGCGGCGGTGGCGGCCGCCCGCGCCGCCGGGGCCGCGGTGATCGTCCAGACCTTCCCGGACCCGATCGGCCGCGACGCCGTCATCCAGTGGCCTGGCGGCGTCAACATGCAGCTCTACTGGCACACAACGAAGCCCGACTACGCGCCCTTCGCGACGGTGCCGGAGAACCGCGTCTACATCTCGCCCGACAACGTCGAGGCTTTCGTCGAGGGATTTTGCCGCTTCTCGCAAGGCCGCATTGTTTCGGACGAGCTTAAGGCCCCCGGCGTCGAGATCGGCCGGCCGGGCGACACCTACCGGCGCCTGCGCCTGACCTCGGGGTTCGGCCGCCTGACCGTGCTGGTGACCGACGGCCACCTGCCCTACCCCTACGGTCACGAGACGACCGGCTACGAGGTCGCCGACCTCGCTGACACCCTCACTAAGGCGCAGGCCTCCGGCGCGAGCGTGCTGGTCGCGCCTTACTCCGCCGGCGACCGGAATGCCGCGATGGTGCGTTTCCCCGGCGGCTACGTCGCAGAGATCCACGCATCCGGCGCAGCGGCGCAGTGAGCGGCACACGGCCGGGCGTGGTCGTCGCGCTCTGCGTACTCCTCGGCGCGGGCGCGCGCGCGGAGGATGCGACGTCCGACGCGGTCACCCGTCCGGCGACGAAGACGAACCGCTGGGCCGAGGACTGGTCGGGGCTCGCCGACCCGGCCAAGCGCACCCAGCCTTTCGACGACCTGAAATACATCCCGCTCTTCGCGGCCGACCCGAAGAGCTACCTGTCGCTCGGCCTGACCTTGCGCGAGCGGTTCGAGAGCAACCGCACGCCCGCCTTTGGCATCGGTGGGCCGCGGGGCGATGCCTACCTGCTCCAGCGCCTGCAGATCCACCTCGACGCGCGCCTGAACGAGAGCTGGCAGATCTTCGCGCAGATCGAGGACGTGCGGGCACCCGGCAAACGCGTCATCACCTCGGTCGACGAGAACATCCTCGACCTGCGCCTCGCCTTCCTGTCCTATAGCCGGACCGCTGAGGCCGGAACCTTCAAGGCGCGGGTCGGCCGACAGGACTTCGCCTTCGACCTGCAGCGCTTCGTGTCCTCGCGCGACGGACCGAACGTGCGCCAGTCCTTCGACGCATTCTGGGCCGACTGGGAAGCCGGGCCGTGGCGGGTGCTCGGCTTCGTCAGCCAGCCGGTGCAGTACCGGTTCAATGAACCCTTCGACGACATCTCCACCCGGGCCTTCGCTTTCAGCACCCTGCGGGTCGAGCGCAAGGTCTTCGGCGATCAGGAACTCTCGGCTTATTGGGGACTCTACCAGCGCGACGGCGCCCGCTTCCTCGACGCCACCGGCAACGAGTCGCGCCACGTCCTCGACATCCGCTATGCGGGCAGCGCGGGCGGGTTCGACTGGGATCTCGAAGCGATGGGCCAGTTCGGCCGCGTCGGCCGCAACGACATCGCTGCCTGGGCCGTTGGCAGCCGCGTCGGCTACACGCTCGCGGATCTCCCCTGGCAGCCGCGCCTCGGCCTCCAGGGCGACGCCGCGTCGGGCGACCGCCGCCGCGGCGACGGCGTCCTCGGCACCTTCAACCCGCTCTTCCCGAACGGCTACTACTTCACGCTGGCGGGTTACACGAGCTACGCCAATCTCCTCCACCTCAAGCCGTCGCTGACCGTGCACCCGGCCGCCGACCTCGCGGTCAGCGCGGCTCTGGGACTGCAATGGCGCCAGACCACGTCCGACGCGATCTACGTCCAGCCGAGCAACCCAGTGCCGGGCACGGCCGGGCACGGGCATCTGTGGAGCGGCGTCTATGGCCAGCTGCGGGCGGATTACGTCTTCGCTCCCGGTCTCACCGGTGCGGTCGAGGCGATCCGCTTCTCCGCCGGCGAGACGATCCGCCGGGCTGGAGGCAAGGACGGCACCTATCTCGGCGTCGAGCTTCGCTACGCCTGGTGAGCCGCCCCAACACTTGAACGGATCACGCCCTCATGCGTCCTTCTCTTGCCCATGTCTTGAGCTTTGTCGGCGGCTACGTCGACACGCTCGGCTTCCTCGCCCTGCAGGGCCTGTTCACCGCCCACGTCACCGGCAACTTCGTGACCTTCGGCGCCGCGATGGTGCACGGCGCCACCGGTGCTTGGGCGAAGCTCTTGGTACTGCCGGTCTTCTGCGTTGCAGTTCTCCTGACTCGATTGGCGAGCCGCCGCCTGGACGAGACGGGCCGGCCGGCCCTGCGTGTGCTGCTCGCCGCCCAATGCGTCTGCCTGTTCCTCGGAGCGGTCCTCGCTGTGGCTCTCGGACCCTTCGCCGATGCCGACCGTCCGGCAGCGCTCCTTACCGGCATGGTGCTGGTTACCGCGATGGCGGTCCAGAACGCTGCGCACCGGGCGCATCTGCCTGAGGCGCCGCCCTCGACCCTGATGACCGGGACGACGACGCAGATCATGATCGACCTCGCCGATCTCCTGCGCGGCGTGCCCGCCGAGCACGCGGGCCGGCGCCGGATCGCTCGAATGAGCGCCGCCGTCGCGGCCTTCGCGCTCGGCTGCGGGCTTGCGGCTCTGCTCTACTACCTCGTGGGGCTCGCGGCTCTCGCCCTCGCCCCTGCGCTGATCCTCGTCGCCGCTACGGATCCCGCTTCAGCAAAGGCTACGTGATCCAGCGCCTGCGATACGTCTAAAACACCGGGCAATTCTGAAAGACCGCAGCCTGCGCCGTGCCATGCTGGCTGCACGCTGCGAAATATAAAGAAGGACGGAGCATGCCGTTGATCACGCATCATACCATCCGGGCGAACGGTATCCGGCAGCACTACCTCGAGGCCGGGTCGGGTCCGCCCGTCGTGCTGCTGCACGGCTTCCCGGAAACGAGCTACGCCTGGCGCTACCAGATCCCGCCGCTCAGCCGACACTACCGCGTCATCGCACCAGATCTACGGGGCTACGGCGAGACCGACAAGCCGGCGAGTGGGTACGACAAGCGTACGATGGCTCAGGACCTTGTCGCCCTCCTCGACGCTCTCGGGATCGACAGAATCGCCCTCGTTGGGCATGACCGTGGTGCCCGCGTCGCCACGCGATTCGCCAAGGACCATCCTGGTCGCCTCGACCGCCTGGTCGTGATGGACAACGTGCCGACCCGAATCGTGGCGCGCAGCATGAACGCCCAGATCGCCCGTGCCTACTGGTTCTTCCTGTTCCACCTCGTGCCCGACCTGCCGGAGGCACTGATCGCGGGCCGCGAGGACATTTGGCTGCGCCACTTCTTCTCGGACTGGTGCTTCAACCCGCATGCCATCTCAGGCGCCGACTTCGATGCTTACGTCGCCGCCTACAAGGCGCCCGGGGCCGTGCGCGGCGCAATGGCGGATTACCGCGCAAACCAGGAGGACACGGCGCAAGATCTCGTCGACGCCGACGTGAAGATCTCCTGCCCGGTGCTGTCGCTGTGGGGCGCCGACTTCGGCGCCGTCGGCAAGACCTTCGACATGGCGGCCGTGTGGGCCGAGATGGCGAGCGACCTGCGCACCGCGGCGATCCCGCGCTGCGGCCACCTTCCCCACGAAGAGCAGCCCCAGGAAGTTAACCGACTACTCCTCGACTTCCTGGCTGACTGGAAGACATGATCTCGCTCGCTTCGCTGCATGAAGAGGGCAAGGCTGTGCGATGAGAACGTGGTCACAGCACCTTTCAGCGCAAGGTGTTTAGGCGTTAGTATGGCAAAGATAAATCCCTACAGGAAAGACACGGAATGCCTTCGAACAACTGACCGCAAGGATGGCCGAGAGACGTAGCCGACATGCCCGAAACCGCTGTCGTAGCCACGGCTCTTGGGGCCGCTTCTGTCCGCCAAGTGGACATCCGAATTGATATGTCGCAGGGTCCGGAAGGGGTCAGCAGTTCGCATGCTGTCCATAAACAGGGCTAGGCGATGACTTCCAGAGGCCTCCGCTACTCTGCGCCGCCCGGCTCCGACAGCTTCCTGTGCCGCTCCGCCTTCATGGCGTCAGGCAGAATGCGGTTCAGTACCGCGGCCTCGAAGTGGGTCGCAATGCTGCCGGCCACGACCTTCTCCCGGCCCGCCATCATCGCGTCGTAGCCGGCCTTCGCCACATCGGCCGGGTCGCTCTTCGGACCCGCCCCGATGCTGGTGTCGTCCATGCCGGCGTGATGGAAGAAGTTGGTCTCGGTCTGGCCAGGCAGGAGAGCCGTCACGGTGACGCCGGTGTCGCGCAGCTCGTTACGAATGGCTTCGGCGAACGAGAGAACGAAGGCCTTGGAGGCGCCGTAGACGGCCTCGAACGGCACCGGTGTGGTGCCGGAGATCGAGGACGTGAACAGGACCTGCCCGCGGCCCCGGGCGACCATGCCGGGTACAACGAGCTTGGCAAGGTGAACGGTCTCGACGACGTTGATCTGCATAAGGTTCAGCTCGTCCTCCCAGCGGTTTTCGACGAAGGGTCCGCCGAGGCCGACACCTGCGTTGATGGCGATAGCCTCAAGTGGTCGCTCAGCGGCTTGGATCGCCGCACAGAGCGTCTCGACGCCCTTCGGCTTCGACAGGTCGGCTCGACAGACCTCGACCGACGTCCCTGCCTCGCGCATCCGGCAGGCCACCGCTTCGAGGTGCTCGCTGCGGGCGGCAATCAGAAGGTCGTAGCGATCGGCTGCAAACAGCTTCGCCAGCTCCAGCCCGATGCCACTGGAGGCGCCCGTCACCACCGCCAGCCCCTTGCGCTCTCGCACTGCCATCGTCGGTTCGGTCTCCGATTGCCCTTGCGGGTGCGGAGGCGCAACGCTCCGGTGATCGAGATGATCCCGCGTTAATCCGTCGTGCACTGGTGGCACGGTCCGTAGGGCTGCGTTGCGCCAGGGGCCGACCTTGGTCAGGAGGCGCCGAACCGCCGATCCCGACCCGTTGCGGTCCCCGGGAAGGTCCGCTTCCAGGCTGTTGACGCGGCAGAGGTCGACGACTGCGTTGTGTGGATGTCCGCTGATCCGCTTTCGATCGACAGCACGCAAGAGCGGACATCGCGCTGCGCCTGCTTCCTACTGTCGACCGAAGACCACGGGCGGTCTGCTGCGGCCTCAGCGGATATTGCCTTCAGCTTCCAACGGCGGGGGCACACCTTGAGAGGCTGGATATTGAGTAGGGCGGCTCAGGGGGAGCGCTGTCTGATTAGTGGGTCCGCGAGGTAGGGTCCGGTGCCACTGCGAGCGCCTGCGCGACGTGGCGGAGCTTGTCGGGATTGCGGGTGATGTAGATCGCGGTGATCCGGCCGTCCTCGATGGCGAGTGCAGTTGTTTGGAGAACGTCGCCGCGTTCGCGGCTGATATAGCCGGGCAAGCCGTCGATCCAGACCAGTTCGAGCATCTGCGCCCAGCCCTGACCCCATTTGCGCCGCACACCCTCGAACATCCGCAGGAGGCGGTCCAATCCGGTAATGGGGTTGATGAAGGCCAAAACCTTGCCGCCGCCATCGGAGCGCAGCACCGCATTCTCGGCGAGAAGAGTACGCAGCGCTGCGGTATCGCCGCTGGTGCTTGCCGCGAAGAAGGCTCGTGCGATCCGCTCGCCCTCTTCGCGCTTTACGGGGAAGCGCGGACGCGCAGCCTCCACGTTCCGCCGTGCCCGGACGGCGAGTTGGCGCACAGCCGCCGCCTCCCGATCGAGCGCATCCGCCACCTCGCCGAGCGGCACGCCGAAGACGTCGTGGAGGAGAAATGCCGCCCTTTCGAGCGGCGACAGGCGCTCCAGCGCCATCATCAGCGTCAGCGTCAGATCATCTTTGTCCAGCCCATCTTCCTCGTTCTCGACGAGCGGCTCGGGCAGCCAAGCGCCGACGTAAGTCTCCCGGCGGGCGCGGGCCGACTTCATCTCGTCGAGGCAGAGGCGCGTAACGATGCGCGCGAGGAAGGGATAGGAAGCAGCGACCTTCGTCTGGTCCACCGCCACCCAGCGCAGCCACGCATTCTGCACGACGTCCTCCGCTTCGCTGTGCGAGCCAAGCATGCGGTAGGCGATGCGCAACAGCCGCGCGCGATGGGACTCGAAGGTCGCCGTGGCAATTTCGGCTGGCGACATGGGCCGTTCCTCGTAAACGAAGCCGGTTGAGCGAATGTGGACGACCATCGGCTATCCTTGCCGCCTTGAACAGCTGAGTTCCCGCGCCGCCGCCGCTGTTAGTGCCGGTCCGGCGTCGTCAACACCCGGTCGGCCGTGTCCACGACGAAGACGGCGAGGAGCTTGGAGGGCTCGACGTCGCTGGCATTAGCGCTGACACCGTGGTGATCACCGGGCATTTCGACAAAGCTCTCGCCGACGCGGAAGACTTTCTCCGGGCCGTCGTTGACCCGGCTGCGCACCGCGCCCTCGATCACAGTTGCCGTGATGAAGGCAGATGCGGCGTGGGTGTGGGACGGTGAGGATCCGCCCGGACCGTACTCGACGAGGACACCACGCAGGCTCTTGCCGGGAACCGAAGGTAGTGGATGGTCGAAGATCGTCGTGACGCGGGCCTCGCCCCTCGCAACATCGGCCGCCATCGCAGGAACTGTGGAGACGGCAACGAGGGCGCCCAGCAGAAATGCTCTGAACATGGAAGGGGTCTTTCTTCGTGGATGGAGAGAAGCGCAGCGGTTCAGGCAGCAGCGAGCCAGCTCTCGAACCGCGTCGGCCCGAGCCGCGCCGCTTCCTCATGCTCGGGAACGAGAGAACCCTTGTCGAGCGCGGCGCCGAAGTAGCGCGCTGCCCTGTCGGCTAGGACCTCCCGACGGTCGCCGGTGGACGCGATCGAGTGGGCGACGAAGTCACGGAACGGCAGGCGGTCCGGCCCCGCAATCTCGATCGTCGCGTTGCGGGGAGGAGCAAGCGCGACATCGGCGAGCGCTGCGGCTACATCGGCGGCGGCGATCGGCTGGAAGTCGGCATCGGGAACAACGATGCGGTCGCCTGCGACGGAAGCCTGGGCAATCGTCGCGACGAACTCGAAGAATTGCGTCGCCCGGACGATGGTGTAGGGAAGGCCACAGGCCGCGATCAATCGCTCCTGTGCGACCTTCGCGAGGAAGTATCCGTTCCCCTCCAGGCGGTCCGTGCCGACGATGGATAGGGCGACGTGATGTTTCACACCCGCCTCGCGCTCTGCGGCGAGGAGGTTGCGGCCAGAGCGCTCGAAGAAGTCGAGCACCGCGGCGTCCTCGAAGGACGGAGAGTTCGACACGTCGACGACGACGTCGGCTCCGGCAAGAACCCCGGCCAAGCCCTCGCCCGTCAGCGCATTCACCCCGCTGCTCGGCGAGGCCGCAATGGCCTCATGTCCTTGCCGCGACAGCTCGGCCGACAGATGCCTGCCGATGAGGCCGCTTCCGCCAATCACCACGATCTTCATGATACCGATCTCCTTGCTCGAGAACGGACGGCGCGGCTCCTTGCCGCTTTCAGGCGTCCGTCGAACAAATGACGAGGCGGGATGGGCCCGATGTGACATGCCCCGGAAAAAAATCGGCGACGTGAGACGTGGAACCGCCGCCGAAGATCGATTGACATCAGCGGGAATGGGACGGCGCTGGCGCCGCCCCTGACAGAGCGCAGAACCGACTAAATTTTCGCCTGGACCGGGAGGCGGAAGGGTGCGCCGAGGCGGTTGAACGCGTTCATCGCCGCGATGGTGATCGTGAGATCCACGAGATCCTTGGGCGCGAAGGCTGCGCTTGCGGCCGCATAGGCTTCATCGGAAGCGTGCGTCTCGCTGACCAGCGTGACTTCCTCCGCCCACGCGAGCGCGGCGCAGTATTGGTCAGGAAAAAGGTGTGGCACCTCGGCCCAGACCGGAACCAGGGCGACCTTCTCGAACGGCATCGTCTTAAGGAGATCCCGGGTGTGCAAGTCGATGCAGTGCGCGCAGCCGTTGATCTGCGACACTCGCAGAAAGACGATTTGGATCAGCTCATGGGGTAGATCGGTGCCAGTGGTGATGTAGTGGTGAATGCCATAGAGCGCCTTGGCCCCCTGCGGGGCCACCTCGTTCCAGACCAGTCGCTTGATCTCGCTCATGTCCCGTCCTTGTGCTCGGAGCGCCGGAGACGACGTTCGAAGCCATGACGAACCGACCTGCACGGTTGTGACATGCGGTGCCGCATTCTCTCACAAAGCGGATCATCTTCCAGCCGAGAGTATCTACATCCGCCTCCAAGCGGACCGAGCAGGGTGATCGACGACCGACATCGGCCGGAAGCGAAACGTTCGCGCTCGGGCAAAGGGGTAGGGTTCGGTCCCCACCTCATGCAGTCCTTCGGTACAAGTGATTTGAAGGCGCGGATGGCGTCAGGAATTAGCCCAGCGTTCAGGCGTCCCCGCGCCGGTACCGGGAAAAATCGGAGGTTCATCAGCCCGGTGATGGCGCTGGATTGCAGCCTCTTCCCATTGCTCGTGAAGAAGGCACCGTCCGCAGACGATGCCACTGGAACTCTCGGCTATTCTGCCGCAGTCCGGACCGGCAGCCGCCAATTCGGTCGGACGAAGTGGCAGGTATAGCCGTTGGGATGGCGCTCCAGATAATCCTGATGCTCCGGCTCGGCCTCCCAAAACGGTCCGGCGGGTGCCACCTCGGTGACCACCCGCCCAGGCCAGAGGCCCGACGCGTTCACATCTGCTATGGTGCCCTCGGCGATTCGGCACTGATCCTCGTCGACGTAGTAGATAGCCGATCGGTAGCTCAGGCCACGGTCGTTGCCCTGGCGGTTCGGGATCGTCGGATCGTGAATCTGGAAGAAGAACTCTAGTATCCGGCGGAAGCTCGTACGCGCCGGATCGTAGGTGATTTCGATGGCCTCCGCATGGGTGCCGTAATTGCGGTAGGTCGCGTTCGCTACGTCGCCGCCGGTATAACCTACTCGGGTCGCGACAACCCCTTCCTGACGGCGGATCAGGTCTTGCATGCCCCAGAAACACCCGCCCGCCAGCACCGCTTTCTCGTAGGCCATCGTACTCTCCTCGTGCAGACCGAGCTCCATCGTTCCGGATAGATAGGCAGCTGGGCCAGCGATCCGAGGCCTTGCGCGGATCATGAGGCTGCCCATGCCACACCCAGTCATGTGTGGCGATGGAGCTTCGCCGGGCGAAATCGGGATCTCAGCTCGGAGGTCACCAGCGGACCAACTGTCGGCCATCTCCGCGCACTGGTCAGGGCCCAGGACCGCTCTACCTCACGAGGGCCGATGCTCATCGTGAAGCAGGTCATGCTGGAATGGGACGCGGTCTTGAGCCAACCTCTTTCAAACGGCGATGCCTTGTTTGCGCCAGCCGTGGCTCGGAACAGAGAGCCGATCCTCAATGTCCTGTACCGACTGCTCCCCGCGTCTGGCTTGGTTCTAGAGGTGGCCAGTGGGTCGGGCGAGCACATAGTTCACTTTGCGTCCGCGTTACCTCGCCTGCGCTGGCAACCGACTGATGCTGATCCAAGAGCACTGAGGAGTATCGCGGCACACGCACAAAACACTGGCTTCGCCAATGTCCTTGCCCCGCAATCCCTCGATGCCCGCGCGCAGCCTTGGCCGGTGGCGCGCGCCGATGCGGTGCTGGCGATCAACATGACCCACATCGCGCCGTGGTCGGCAACGGTGGGGCTGATGGCGGGAGCTGGCGGCATCCTTCCTGAAGGCGGCCTGCTCTACCTGTATGGTCCGTTCAGGGTCGCGGGGGCCCACACGGCTCCAAGCAACGCGACCTTTGATGCGGACCTGCGTGCTCGCGACCCCGCGTGGGGCGTGCGGGATGTCGAAGCGATTTCTGAAGCCGGCCTGGCTCAGGGCTTGAGCCTCGTCGAGCGTATTCCGATGCCGGCCAACAATTTCAGCTTGGTCTACCGGAGAGGACGCTACCGCAATCCTTGAGAATCTGCCGTGCGCCGCCGACCCTGCCGTGTTCGTCCGCCCGTGGTCGGCTTGAACATGCGCGGTATCGATCAGGCTCTTGCAATGGCGATGCGGGTTATGATCCTGGCATCACGGTCGGGCCGCCGGCGCAGTTCCACTGCCTCAGCGGCGCACGTCTAGGACCGGTTCCGGCGGCCGTACCAAGCCCAGGTGCCTCCAGCCGATCAGGCAACAATCGTTGGGAGAGGGTCGTTGAACTTGTCGAATACATTCGCACGCGGTGTTTCGTTGATCGGTGGAGCCGCGTCCAGGCTGCGGCGATTTCGCGATGGCAGCTACGAACCTGCCTGGGGCAGTGCGCCCACCATTCCGACTGCGAAGCCGCAGGGCCGGATCATGACGCTGAAGATGCCCTCGGCACGCGGGTGGTCACCGGGGCAGACGCCGGTCGCTGCTCCCGGCCTGAAGGTCAATGCCTTCGCCACCGGGTTGGACCACCCACGCTGGCTTCATGTGCTCCCGAACGGGGATGTGCTGGTCGCCGAATCATCCGGTGAGCCGCGCAAGGTCATGCGGCATCTGTTCGACCACGCCATGACCGCAACCATGAAGCGCGCCCGCGCCGCGGGGGTGAGCGCAAACCGCATCACACTGCTGCGCGACACGGATGGTGACGGTGTGGCGGAGACGTGCGAGCCGTTCCTCACGGGCCTCAGCCAGCCATTTGGCATGGCTCTCGTGGATGATAAGTTCTACGTCGGCAACACCGACGGCATCGTCGTGTTTCCCTACGCAGAGGGTACCACCAGGATCGCCGGGCCGGGCCGCAAGCTGGTCGATTTCAAGCCGGGCGGCCATTGGACACGCAGCTTATTGGCCAGCACGGACGGGACGAAGTTGTATGCGGGCGTCGGCTCGTTGAGCAATATCGGCGACGATAGCATGGCGGTCGAAGAGGGCCGCGCGGCCGTCTACGAGCTCGACCTCGCCAGCGGCACGAGCCGCATCTTCGCCTCGGGACTGCGCAATCCTGTCGGCCTCGCCTGGGAACCGAGCACGAACGTGCTGTGGACGGTGGTCAATGAGCGGGACGGGTTGGGCGACGAGACGCCGCCGGACTATCTCACGTCCGTGCAAGATGGTGGGTTCTATGGCTGGCCGTACTCGTATTGGGGGCAGACCGTAGACGACCGCGTGCCGCAGGACGCCGCCGCCGTCGCCCGCGCGATCACACCGGACTATGCGCTGGGCGGCCATACCGCATCACTGGGTCTTTGCTGGATGCCGGCAGGAACGCTGCCTGGCTTCCCGGATGGCATGGCGATCGGGCAGCACGGCTCCTGGAACCGCAGCACGTTGAGCGGCTACAAGCTTGTCTTCGTGCCGTTCGAGAACGGACACCCGTCCGGCCCGGCTCGCGACATCCTGTCGGGCTTCCTGGCGCCGGACGAGAGTGTCTCTTATGGCAGGCCGGTTGGCGTCGCGCTTGGGCCCGATAAGTCGCTGCTGATGGCAGACGACGTCGGCAACGTGGTCTGGCGTGTGACCGGGGCCTGACTTTGGCCTTAAAGCTGCAAGACCGTGCCCCTGCTCCGTCTCATTTCTGATGGGCCTAGCTAGGTCCAGCACGAGGAGATCGGCGGGGGCAGCCTCGACAGGGCAGCTTCCCTCATCAACCCGGATCTGAGCTGAATGCGCCCTGCCCTGCTGGTGAGAAAGAGCTTTTTTCCAGCTGCGCTCGGAGCGTGCCAGATCGCTCTCTGGGGCTCCGAGATCACCGCCGGCTACCGAACAGCTGGACCAGCGCGCCCGCGGCTCGCGGCTTCCGTTAAACGGAAGCGCCGGGGGTGGACGACGGATAGGATGCAACTACCCTTCGTTCTCCTCGCGCGAACTATGCGCCACTTTCGGACCTTCGAACAAGGCTTCTGGAATGCCCGCTCTTGTCCCGCAAGCTGCCACCCCGCGAAACAGTCAAACTGGGCGACACAATATCCTCGGCAACGAACAGTCGCTGAATCAATGAGTGGAAGTACGCTCCGCCGCGACCAATCGTAAGTTCAATAGCAAGGCACTTGGCGACGCTTGCAAGTTGTCGTCGAGCCCATCGAGGCGGTTTCCTGGGGCTGCGGTCACGTCCGTCCTCGGTTGTCCGCGGTTGGCGTCGCGGCCACTTCCTGCCGGTCTCCTCCATAGGAGGCTGCACCAATGCGACCGGGCGGGGCCCGTACTCTGCCGCGAGGGTCGCGGTGGAGGGACTTTCCGAGGTGCCGTGCATGGGGATGAAGCCGCTTGCGGTGCAAATCACCGTCGTAAAGCCCGGCGGCTTCCGAACCGACTTCGCGGGCATGCCGACGGGGTCACCGAGGGCAACCCGGCTTATACCGGGATCGTCGGCAAGGTCGCCGCATATCGCGGGCCTGCGACGGGCAGGTGTCGTCCGACGGATGGAAAGGCCGGCATGGCGAGTGCGAAGGGCAGCATGCCGAACTCAGCTTCGAGGAGGCGACCGAGGCCGCACTGGAGGAATTGCCTTGAAACAACGTTAAATCAATATTTCGGCAGGACAACAGTCGCAATGTAGCCGGGGTCTGCTGTGATTGTGACCGACCCTCCTGCGTCCTCGGCGAGCAGACGGACGATTGACGATGACGTGAGTGACGTCGGTTCTTGGATGGTTGCGCTATCGGAGGCCGTCAGCCGCAGCGATCCGCACGGCGTCGTGGTGAGCTCGAGCCGGATGCAGGCGTCCCTCTCGTCCGCAAGACTGTGCTTGACCGCATTGGTCAACAACTCGACGACGATCAGCGCGACCGTCAGCCTCTGCTCTCGGCTCGCAGGTTCGGCCATGAAGTCGATGAGCAGGACGATGTCCGATCGACCGAAGGCGGACAGGACACCGGCACAGAGTTCGCGGCAGTGTTGCGAAAACACGAGCGAGGTGGGCGCTTCGTAGATCTGGCGGTTGAGTCGGGCGATGTGCCCGATGCGCTCCACGGCCCGCGCGACGGCACCGGAGCCGTCGAGCATCTGCTTCGCGCGAGGTGGTGAAAGGGCTCCGACCAAGCCCTGAAGCTCGTTCGCAACCCGATGATGGATCTCTTGGAGGAGTATCATCGTGTGACCAGAGCTTCGGTGCTGAACTGTCGACGGCATCATGGGAAGAACGCCTCGGCTGGAAAATTCTTGGTCGGACCTAAGCCCCTCAGCTCAGCGTGATGGCGGAGAGATCGATGGACACCACGAGCGGCTCGGGCATCGGCCGGCCGTCGGGCCGCCGCGGGAAGATCCGCCGCCGCGTCGGGACCTTGATTCCGGAGACGTCGACGTAATCCGAGAAAAAATGCGCGCCCGGCGTGCTTCCGGCGATCTCGACGTCGTAGTCGTGCCGGGCGATCAGGTTGTCGGCATCGACGTAGAGCGTCTGGATCCGGCTGTGCGTCGCGATGCCGGGCGCGAAGGTCGCCCGCAGCCGACGCCAAACCGTCTCGCCGTCGCGCCAGGGCTCAATCTCCTGCGTCTCGACACCCGGATAGGCGAGCAGGAACGGCATGTTGAGGTAGGTCCACATCGCACAGCCGGCGAAGTAGGCGAGTTGCGGATCGCTCCAAGGCGTCTCCAGGGTGTGACCCCGGAATGACGCGCGCGGGTCAACGAGTTCCTCGATCGTCGACCCGGCCGCATCCTCGATCGAGACGCGATCGGGCATGAAGCGGGAGCGGCGTCCGTCGCCCCCGAACGGCGCGTGGGACGCCCATTCATCGCGCAGGCCCACCGTCACGTCGACCTCATCGAGCAGCCCCGCCTTCCCCTTGAGGGCCCAGAGCGCGCCGCCTTGCGCGAGATGCGCCGTCATCGTCGAGAATTGGTTCCAGCGTGCGAGGCCGCCATGAGCATCGAGAACGGTCGTGAGGAAGCTCGTCATGTCATCAATCCGCTGTTGAGTGGTCGGCGAGGAAATGGCCGATCTCGACCTTGACGTCCGCCGTGTCTTTGGAGCGTGCAGGGATGGCGTGCCGGGCCGTCGGGGCGCGCCGGCGCCGGGCGCTAACGGCCCTCGCATTCGAACGAATCCGCTCGAAGGCGCGGCGGTACAAGGGGATCGATCGTGGCGCCGACGGCAGGAGCCTCTCCCGTCGGCGTACCGCTCCAACGTCGGGTCGTGCTGCCGCTCAGGCGCCGGCGAGCTTGGTGTTGGCGACCGGCAGCGACCGGATCCGCTGCCCGGTCAGCGCCGCGATGGCGTTGAGGATCGCCGGGGGCACGCCCGGCAGGCCCGGCTCGCCGACGCCGCCCATCGGGGCGCCGCTCTCGACGATGCGGACGTGGACCGCCGGCATGTGCTCGCGGCGCAGGATCGGGTAGGTGTCGAAGTTCTGCGACTGGCGCATCCCGTCGCGGTAGACAACCTGCTCGAACAGCACCGAGGAGGTGCCGAGCGCCGCCGCCGACTCGACCTGCGCCTTCACGATCGCCGGGTTGACGACCGAACCCGGATCGAACGCGATCCAGAGGTTGTGCACCCGGGCCTCGCCGCCCTCGACCGAGACTTCGGCGATCGTCGCGGTCTCCGACCCGAAGGGCGAGGCGAGCGAGATACCGCGCGCCCTCCGCCCGCCTCCGGCCGCGTAGGGGCCGCGGCGCCAACCACCGGCGAGATCGGCGACCTCACGTAGGAGTCGCAGGTGGCGCGGCTTGTCCTTCAGGAGCGTCATCCGGAGTTCGAACGGGTCGTGCCCCCCGGCCTGCGCCACCTCATCGAGGAAACTCTCGTAGAAGGCGTCGTTCATCGAGTGCCCGACCGAGCGCCAGAACGCGATCGTCACCGGATGCGCGACCTTGGTGAAGGTCATCCGGCGGTTCGGGATCGCGTAGGGCTTCTCGACGAGGCCCTCGACCGCGGAGGGGTCGACCGGCGTTCGCATCAGGGCGCCGAAATAGCGGCCGATCGGTCCCTCGCCGACCGTGCGCACCTCGATCGCCGTCGGGGTCCCGGCCGCGTCGAGGGCGGCGCGGAAGCGGCTGAAGCTCAAGGGACGCAGGCCGTCGCGGGCGAATTCCTCCTCGCGCGACCACAGCACCTTCACCGGCCGGCCGGTCGCCTTCGCGAGCAGGATCGCCTGCGGGAACGGGTTACCGGAATCATAGGGAAAGTGCCGGCCGAAGAACCCGCCGAGCATCGGCGAGTGGATGCGCACCTTGTCCGGCGACAGCCCCGCAACCTTCGCGGAGATCGCCTGGAACAGCTCCGGCATCTGGTTCGGCAGCCAGACGTCGAGCGTCCCGTCGGGGTTGAAGTGCGCGATCGCCGAGGGTGGCTCGAGCTGGGCGTGGGCCAGGTAGGGCGCCGCATACTCCGCCTCGACGACCTTGGCGGCACGCGCGAAGGCCTCTGGGGCGTCGCCCTCCGCTTCCGCTGCGTGGCCGGCCTCCGCCGAGGCCTTGAGCACCGCGAGCAACCCGTCGGAGGAGAAGTCGGCCGCGACCGTGTCGAGGCCGGTCGCCTTCGGGGCGCTCCAGCGCACGGTCAGCGCCTCGACGGCCTTGCGCGCCCGCCACCAGCTGTCGGCGGCGACCGCGACCGCCCCGGGCAGGCGGTGGACCGAATGCACGCCGGGCATCGCGCGCAAAGCCGCCTCGTTGTCGAGCCCGACCGGCTCGGTACCCGGATGTGGCGCGTGCGCCACCGCGGCGTAGAGCATGCCCTCGACCTTCTGGTCGATGGCGTAGACGGCGCGGCCCGTCGCCTTGTCACGCACGTCGATCCGGGCCACCGGCTGGCCGATGTAGCGGAAGGTCTCGGGGTCGCGCAGGGCTGCGGATTCGTTGGGCTTGAGTGCCATCGCGTCGGCGGCCAGCGCGCCGTAGGCGAGCGTGCGGCCGGATGCGGCGTGGACCACGGTGCCGTCGCGGGTGGTGAGCTCGGCCGCCTGCACCTTGAGCTGCGCGGCCGCCGCGCGCACCAGCATGTCGCGGGCGGTGGCCCCGAGCTGGCGCATCAGCGGATAGCTCGAGCGCGTCGAGAAGCTGCCGCCGGTCATGCGGATGCCGTTGACCACCGCGTAATCCGGGCCGGGCGGGGCGCACTCGACCACGAAGCGCGCCGGATCGACGTCCAGCTCCTCGCCGACGATCTGGGCCATGCCGGTGGCGATGCCCTGGCCGCCCTCGACGAAGGGCGACAGGAAGCGCACCGTCCCATCGGGGCGGATCTCCAGGAAGGCCGGGACCCGGGTGCCGGGCTTCGGCGCGATCGCGCCGGCGCCCTCGGCGGGTCCCTGCGCCTCGGCCCGGGCGCGGCCGGGCAGCGCGACGGCGAGCACCAGCGCGCCGGCCGCGGCGCCGAGGAGATGGCGGCGCGAGAGGATCGCGGTGCCGGTGGGGGCCCGGGAGGGCGTGCGCAGGATCTGGTCCATGATCACCCCCTCAAACCGCGGCGTGCCGCACGGCGGCGGCGATGGCGTTGTAGGTGCCGCAGCGGCACAGGTTGGTCATCGCGGTGGCGATATCGTCGTCGCTGGGCTTCGGCGTCTCGCGCAGGAGCGCGGTCGCGGCCATCACCTGGCCCGACTGGCAGTAGCCGCATTGCGGGACCTGCACGGCAACCCAGGCTTCGACCACCTTGCGGCCGACCGGATCGGCTTCCACCGCCTCGATCGTCTCGACTTTGGCCGCGCCGACCGAATCCACCGTGACCTGGCACGAGCGGGTCGCCTGGCCGTCCACCAGCACGGTGCAGGCGCCGCATTGCGCAATGCCGCAGCCGTACTTGGTGCCGGTTATGCCCAGCGTGTCGCGCAGGACCCAGAGGAGCGGCGTATCGGGTTCGACATCGACGCGGCGGGACTGGCCGTTGATGGTCAGGTCGAACATGGGGCCTCCTTGGATGGCGAAACTGGATGGCGGCCGGGGGTCCGAGCGCCCGCGGCCTGCCGTCATTGTGCCAATAGGCCTGTCGTAGGCGCCGGGCCGCGCGGGTGTCGTGCGAGGCCTCGTGAGATTCCGTGAGCCGGCGGCTCCATCAGACCTCGTCGCAGGCCGTCCCCACCGGCGGGCCAAGTGGGCGGGTCGTCCGTCGGAAGTCCTGGGGCGGCCGGCCGTAGAGCCGCAGGAAGGCGCGCCGCATCCGCTCGCGGTCGGCGAAGCCAACCCGGTCGGCGACGGCCTCGCACGAATGCTGGCCGTCGATCAGGAGCGCCCGGGCCGCTTCGGCGCGCAGCCGCTCGACGATCTTCGCGGGCGACTCGCCGAATTCGGCGGCGCAGGCCCGCCCGAACTGGCGCGGCGAAAGGTTCGCGACCGCGGCCATCCGGGCCACCGAGAGGTCGTCGCGCAGGTGCCGCCGGACGTAATCCAGGACCTTACGGATCCGGTCGGTCCGCGGTTCGAGCTCCAGGAGCCCCGAGGCCTGCGGATCCGCCCCCGGCCGCCGGCGGTCGAGGATCATCCGGCGCGCGAGGATGCGGGCGACGTCGGTGCCGAGATCGGCCTCGACGAGGGCGAGCGTCATGTCGATCCCCGCCATCATCCCGGCCGAGGTCCAGATCGGGCCGTCATTGACGAAGAGACGGTCCGCCTCGATCCGGATGTCGGGGAAGCGCGCCTGCAGCTCGCGGGCGTGGCGCCAATGCGTCGTGGCACGGCGCTGCGACAGGAGGCCGCCTGCGCCAGGGTGAAGGCCCCGGTGCACAGGACGCCGACCCGGCGCGACGTCGCCGCCGTCTCCCGGGTGAACGCGACCAGGGCGGCGGGGGCCGGTTCCGTGCCGATGCGGGCCGCCACCAGCAGCGTGTCGTAGATCTCCGGCTCCAGGGGATGGCTCGCCACCGCGAAGCCGGCGGCGGTCGGGACCTCGCCGCCGCCCTCCGACAAGAGGCGGGTCTCGTAGACGCGATCCTCCATCAGGATGTTGGCGGCCTGGAAGACCGCGAGCGCCGCGATCGACATGAGTTGCAGGCTCGGGGCGACCACAACTCCAACCTTCCGCATCGGCTCGCCTGCCTGCTGCCGGACCGGACGGGAGGCGGTTGGGCTTCGGCGAATGTTAGACCATCAGGCGGGTGAGGCAGTGGCGAATCCGGACGTTGACGTTACGATTCCGGACATTCTCGGTCGATCGGACCGGACCACCGGCTTGACTCTGTCACTGAGCGGCGATGGGGCCAGCTCCGGCGCGGACGCTGCGCGGCCCCGCCCCGTAGGCCCGCAGGAACGCCCGGCGCATCCGCTCGCGGTTGGAAAAACCCGTCTCTCGCGCGATCTCCTCGATCGGCAGGCGGCTCTGCTCCAGCATCAGCTTCGCCGCCTCCAGGCGGAGGCGCTCCACCGCCTTGGACGGCGAGGCGCCGGTCTCCGCCCGGAACAGCCGGGTGAACTGGCGCGGGCTGAGGCAGGCCACCGCCGCCAGTGCCTCGGTCGTCAACGGCAGGTGCAGGTTGCGTCGCGCATAGGCCAGGACGGCCTGGATCCGGTCGGTGCGGGCGTCGAGATCGAGGAAGGCCGAGTGCTGCGCCTGGCCCCCGGCCCGACGGCGCTCCATCACGAGGCCGCGGGCCACGCTGACGGCAAGGTCCCGGCCGTGGTCGTGCTCGATCATGCCGACCGCGAGGTCGATGGCGGCCGACATGCCGGCCGAGGTCCAGAGGGTGTCGTCGACGACGTAGATCTTGTCGATGTCGAGCCGGCAGGCCGGATAGCGCGCGCGGAACTGCGGCGCGAAATGCCAGTGGGTGGTCGCGCGACGCCCGTCGAGCAGGCCGGCATCGCCCAGCATGAAGGCGCCCAGGCACAGCCCGGCGACCCGCCGCGTCGAGCGGGCGGCGGCGCGGAGATGGTCGGCGAGCACGGGCGAGGTCGTCGGCGGATTGATCCCGGCCGCGACGAGGAGCGTGTCGAAGGCCGCCGGGTCGCCGAGCGGCTCGGTGGCGAGGTCGGGGCCGAGACCGGACCGGATCGGACCGCCGCGCTCCGATAGCAGGTGGACATCGTAGAGAGCCGCCCCGGCGTAGCGGTTCGCCACCACGAACGGCGAGGTCACGGCGAGCCCCATGAAGTCGAAGTCGGGGCCGATCACCAGCCCCGTGCGGCGCGTCGTCGTCATCGGCTCCATCCCCTTTCTCGCGCCGCACCATCGGCCCGGGCTCCGGCCGTGGCAAGCATGGCGGCCGGAAACGAGGCATGATTATTCCCTATGGGAAGGCGGGCGCTCAGGCGGAGGAATGTCCGGAAAGGTGGCATCTACGTCCGGAGGGCCCGGATGATCGGGGATACGGCTGCGCTATGGTGCGCCGGCCGGTTACGCGCGCAGGGAGTGATCCCCGCAAGGGATGGAGCCGGCGGCGGCTCGGGCGGTCGGCGTCGGGCGGATGCGGGAGTGGCGGCATGACGAAGGCAAGCGACGCCACGGCGGGCCCGCCCGGCGCGGCGCGGCCGGAGATCGTGTTCGGCGTCTTCAGGCTGCTGCCCGAGCACCGGCGCCTTCTGGCGGGGTCGTCCGTCGTCAAGCTCGGCAGCCGCGCCCTCGATCTCCTCATCCATCTCGCGTCGCGGCCCGGCGAGGTGATCAGCCATCGCGAGCTGACGGCGGCCGCCTGGGCCGGGGCGCAGGTCGAGGAGAGCAACCTCCGCTTCCAGATCGGGCAGCTGCGGAAGGCGCTCGCCGAGCACGCAGGAGGGGCCGAGCACGTGACGAGCGTGCCGGGCCGCGGCTACTGCTTCACCGCGACGGTCACACCCGCCGTGCCGGCCCAGCCGATGCCCATGGTCCGGCCGGCCGGCGCGCCGCTCCTGCCGCCCGAGCCGTCGAACCTGATCGGCCGGTCCGCCGATGTCGAGATCCTGCTCGGGTGCCTGGCGCGTCATCGGCTGGTGACGGTGGTCGGCACGGGCGGCGTCGGCAAGACGACGCTCGCCGCCGCGGTCATGCATCGGATCGGCGGCCCTGCAGGGCCGTCGCCGTCCTTCGTCGACCTAACGACGCTGGACGATCCCGACCTGGTGCCGAGCGCCGTCGCCACGGCCCTGGGCATTCCGGTCGGATCGGCCAATCCGCTGCCGCAAATCGTCAAGGTGCTGGCGGATGCGGACGCCCTCCTCGTCCTCGACAATTGCGAGCACGTCATCGATGCCGTCGCGCTCGCGGCCGAGGCCATCCTGCGCGGCGCGCCCGCCGCGCGCATCCTCGCGACGAGCCGCGAACCGCTCCGTCTGTCCGGCGAGGCCGTCCACCACCTCCTGCCCCTGGCGGCGCCCGTCACCGACGCGGACGACCCGCTCGCCTTCTCGGCGGTCCAGCTCTTCTGCGATCGGGCACGCCTGCAATCGCCCGACCTCGCCCTCGATCCGGCCCAGGCCCGGCTCGTCGGCGAGATCTGCCGGCAGGTCGACGGTCTTCCCCTGGCGATCGAACTCGTCGCGGCCCGCATGCGGACCCTGGGCCTCGCCGGCCTCGTCGAGCTTTTGCGCAACGGCGCCGAACTCGCCCACCGTAGCGCCGTCCCCCGCCACCGCAGCCTTCAGGCCACCTTCGACTGGAGCTACACCCTCCTGTCCGAAGCCGAGGCCCGCGCGCTGCGGACCCTGTCGATCTTCACCGGCCACTTCTCGCTGGAGGCGGCCGTGTCGGTCCTCGACGACGGCACGGACCGCTCCGATCACCTGGAGGTCCTCAGCGCGCTCGCCGACAAGTCCCATCTCGTGCTGGAGCCCGCCCGGGGTGGCGCCCGGTACCGCCTGCTCCAGATGACGCGCCAGTTCGCCCTCCGGAAGCTCCGGGCGGCGGGCGAGGAAGCGGGCGTCGCTCGCCGGCACGTCGCCTGCTACGCAGGCCTGCTCGAAGGCGCGCGGGCGGCGAGCGGGACGCGGCACGGGGGCGACGGGGTGGCGGCCCTCGCCTTCGAGATCGGCAACGTCCGGGCCGCACTGGTCTGGGCGTTCGGGCCGGACGGCGACGCGCGAGCGGCGGTCCGGCTCGCGGCCTGTTCCGCGCCCCTGTTCCTGCACCTGTCGCTGCTCGCCGAATGCGTCGACTGGACCGGGCGGGCGCTCGGGGCGGGTGAGTTCGCCGCGCTCGGGCCGAAGCAGCGGCTCGAACTGAAGGCGGCACGCAGCGTCGCCCTGCGCTACACCAGGGGTAACAGCGAGGATGCGCGGACCGCGCTCCACGAGGCCCTGGACCTGGCCGAGGCCGAGGGGGATCTGGCCTACCAGATCCGGTTGTTGGAGGGCCTGTACATCTTCGCCCTCCGCCTCGCGGACTTCAAGGCGGCGATGGCCTATGCGGAGCGCGGCCGCGCCGGAATCTGGCACTCGCTCAGCGATACCGGCCTCGCGACCGGCGACTGGATGGTGGGCGTCCTCGATCACTTCATGGGGCGTCAGGCCGAGGCGCGGCTGCGCTGCGGGCACGCCCTGCGCAACTTCCCGCTCCAGCGCCGGCCCGAGGTGGTCCGCTTCGGCATCGACCAGCGCATGCTGGCCCATTGCGCCATCGCCCGCGCGCTGTGGGTGCAGGGCCTCCCCGACCAGGCGAAAGCGGCCGTCGACGGGGTGGTGCGGGAGACCGAGGCGATCGGCCATCCCGTCTCGCTATGCACGGCGTTGCTCTGGACGGCGCCGGTCGCCCTGTGGTCGGGCGATCTCGACCGGGCGGCGGAGGCGCTCGCCACGGGGCGGGTGCTGGCCTCCCGGCACTCGCTCGTCCCCTACGAGCTTCTCGCCCGGGCGCTGACCGGACAGCTCCACGCGCTCCGAGGCGATCCGGAGAGCGGCGTCGCGCTCCTGTCCGAGGGACTGGCGGGCCTCGTCGAGGTGTCGCACCTGACGATGAACTCGGCCCTGCAGCTCGCTCTCGCGGAGGCGCTGATCGAGGCGGGGCGGCCCGGCGAGGCCCTCGCCGAAGCCGGATCCGCCCTGGTCCGCATCGAGCGCGACGAGGAGCTGACGCTCGTCCCCGAGGCGTGGCGCATCAAGGGCCGGGCCCTCGCGGCCCAGGAAGCGGACCAGGACGCGGAGCGTGCGGAGGAGGCCTTCCGCCACGCCCTCCGGATCGCGCAGGATCAGGGAGCGTTGTCCTATCGCCTCCGAGCCGCGACGGATCTCGCCGAATACCTCTCCCGCCGGGGTCGTGCGGCCGAGGCGGCGGGCCCGCTCTCGCACGTCTGCGATGCGCTGACGGAGGGCCGATCCACCCGGGATGTCGTCAGGGCGACGCGGCTTCTCGCGCGCCTGACCGCGTGACGGGCCCGGGCGTGCCTGCGCGGCTCGCCTCGTCCCATCTCACGGGATCTCACAAGCCCTCTCGGTACACCGTCTACCCTCGCCGATATCACCGCGGGGAGGCTTGCCGGGACAGCGGTCCGCCGGAGGGCGCCGCCGATGGACCGGGCCGGGAGCCGCGGGCCCTCGACCAACGGTCAAGATAAGAGCTAACAGACGCGCGGCCGGAGCACGTCCCGGACCCGGCGCGAGAGGACGAGGCGAGAGCATGACGGTACCGCACAAGCCGGCCTCCGGGCAGACCACGGCGCGCGTGCTCCTCGCCAGCTTGATCGGCACCACCGTCGAGTTCTACGACTTCTACATCTACGCCACCGCCGCGAGCCTGGTCTTCGGGCCGCTGTTCTTCCCGGCCACGCTGCAATCGGCCGAGCTGATCAGCGCCTATGCGAGCTTCGGCCTCGCCTTCGTGGCCCGGCCGATCGGCGGCGCGGTGTTCGGGCATTTCGGCGACCGGGTCGGGCGCAAGGCGACGCTCGTCGCCTCGCTCCTGCTGATGGGGCTTTCGACCTCGGCGATCGGCCTTTTGCCGACCTTCGCGCTCGCCGGCTGGCTCGCGCCCGCCCTGCTCTGCCTCCTGCGCTTCGGGCAGGGCCTGGCGCTCGGCGGCGAGTGGAGCGGGGCCGCCCTCCTGGCGCTCGAGAACGCCCCGCCGGGCTGGCGGGCGCGCTACGCCATGTTCGCGCCGCTCGGCGCGCCCCTCGGCTTCTTCGTAGCCAACGGGCTGTTCCTGGTCCTCACCGTGGCCCTGACGCCGGAGCAGTTCACCGAGTGGGGCTGGCGGGTGCCGTTCCTGCTCAGCGTGCCGCTGGTCTGGCTCGGGCTGTGGGTGCGCACCCATCTCGGCGAGACCGAGGAATTCGCCGCCTCGCTGAAGGAGGCCAAGCCTCCGCGCGCGCCGCTCGTCGAGCTGATGCGCCTCCATGCCGGCCAGGTGGTCGCCGGGATCTTTGGGGTCGTGGCCTGCTTCTCGCTGTTCTGGACCGCGACCGCCTTCGCGCTCGGCTATGGCACGACGACGCTCGGCCATTCCCGGGCCTCGTTCCTCCTGGTCGAGCTCGGCGCGATCCTGTTCATGGCCGCCGCGATCGTCACCGCGAGCTGGCTGTCCGACCGGGTGGACCCGACCCGCGTCCTCATCGTCGGCTGCGCAGGCACCATCGTCGCCGGCATCCTGCTGGCACCGATGCTCGGCAGTGGATCGCTCGTCACGACCTTCGTGTTCCTGGCCTTCGCCCTCTGGGTGATGGGCTTCGTCAACGGGCCGCTCGGGGCCTGGCTGCCGAGCCTGTTTCCGCCGCGGGTGCGCTACTCGGGCACCTCGGTCGCCTTCAATGTGGGCGGCATCGTCGGCGGCGCGTTCTCGCCGATGATCGCTCAGGGACTCGCCGAGCGCAGCGGCCTGACCGCGGTCGGCTTCTACCTCGCGCTGACCGGCGGGATCAGCCTGATCGCCTTCGACGTGAGCGCCCGCCGGCGCGCCCTCGGGGCGCTCGCCCGCAGCGAGCGGCGCTATCGCGCGCTGTTCGAGCAGGCCCACGTCGCGCTCTGCGAGATCGACCTGTCCGCCGCGCACGAGGCGGTGACGGTGTCGAGTGGAGTGCAGGATTCCGGCTCCATCCTCCACGAAGCCATCGCGCGTCGCGACGCCTCGCCCGACGTGACGCTGATCGACGCGAACGAGGCGACGGTGCAGCTCCTCGGCGGTGCCTCGCGGGGGGCGGTGCTCGGCGCGATGACCCGTTTCCTGCCGCCGGGCAGCGACCTCCTCGCCATGCTCCTCGCGCGGCTCAGCCAGGGCGGCGGCCGGTTCGAAATGCAGGCGAAGCTCCTGCGGGCCGACGGCCGGGAGGTCACCGCGATCCTCGTCATGGCGCTGCCCGACGACGATTCGGGCTACGACCGGGTCTCTTGCGCGATGATCGACGTGACCGAGCGCGAGCGCGCCAAGGAGGCGCTGCTCGCCGCGCAGAGCGAACTCGCCCGGGCCGGCCGGGTCGCGACGGTGGGGGCTATCTCAGCCTCGATCGCCCACGAGGTCAACCAGCCGATCGGCGCCATGGTGATGAGCGCCGAGGCCTGCCTGCGCTGGCTGCGGCGCGAGACGCCCGACCTCGCGGCCGCCGAGCGCGCGGCCGAGCGGGCGGTGCGCGACGGCATGCGGGCGAGCCAGATCGTGCAGCGGACCCGCGAGCAGCTCCGGCGCGACCGGCGCCCTCCTGAGATCGTCGACCTGCGCGACGTCCTCGCCGAGGCCGCAAGCCTCCTCGACCGCGAGATTTCCGCCGCCTCGGCGACCCTGCGCCTGCGCGTCACGGTGCCCGAGGCCCGGATCCTCGCCGGTCGGGTCGAGCTGCAGCAGGTCGTCGTCAACCTGGTGATGAATGGCCTGCACGCGATGCGGACGGTGCCGGAGACCCGGCGACGGCTCGATGTCGCGCTCTCCGCCCCGTCGCCGGATCGGGTCCGGCTGACGGTGAGCGATTGCGGCACCGGCATCGCTCCCGACCAGCTGCCGAAACTCTTCAGCCCCTTCTTCACCACCAAGCGCGACGGGATGGGCATCGGCCTATCGATCTGCAAGGCGATCGTCGAGGCCCATGGCGGGACGCTCGGAGGCCACAACAACGAGGGCGTGGGCGCGACCTTCGCGGTCGAGTTGCCCCTGCACGAGGAGGCGGCCCGCGCCGCGGCGGCCGAGCCGGCCACCGCGGACGTCTGACAGCGCGCTCAGCGCGCCGGCACGGCCGCGAACAGAGCGTTCAGCCCCTCCGCGGTCGTCGGATGCGCCAGGATCGCGTCGCGCAACGCGGTGTAGGGCAGCCCCGCCAGCATCGCGACCTGCACCGCCACCATGACCTCGCCGGCGTCGGCGCCGATCATCGCGAAGCCGAGGATGCGATCGTCCGGCCCGATCATCGCCTTCATGAATCCGTCGGTCAGCCCCGTGGTCCGGGTGCGCAGCACCGCCCGCATCGGCAGCTTGGCGACCCGGATCTCCGCGCCGCCCGCCCGCGCCTCCGTCTCGCTCAGGCCCACGCGGGCGAGAGGTGGGTCGGTGAACAGGCAGTAGGGCATCTGACGGCCGGCGGTGGAGCGCCCGCCACCCTTCAGCGCGTCTCGCACCACCCTGTAATCGTCGGCCGAGGCGTGGGTGAAGGCCGGGCTGCCGGCGCATTCGCCGATCGCCCAGATGCCCGGCGCCGTTGTGGCGAGGCGGTCGTCGACCTGGATCGTGCCGCGCTCCGTCACCGCAACACCGGCACGGTCGAGCCCAATTCCGTCGGTATTGGGCGTGCGCCCCGCCGCGACCAGGATGTGGCTGCCCGCCACCACGGATTCGCCGTCGCTCGATCGCACCACGACCTCGACGGCATCGCCCGAGCGGCCGCGCACCCGCACCACAGCGGTGCCGGTCCGCAGCGCGATCCCCTCGGCCGTCAGCAGCCGCGCCAGCTCGTCCGCCACGTCCGCGTCCTCGCGACCCGCGAGCCGGTCGCTGCGCTCGATCACCGTGACGGTACTGCCGAACCGGCGATAGGCCTGCGCCAGTTCGAGGCCGACATAGCCGCCGCCCAGCACGATCATGTGGTCGGGCAGGACGTCGAGTTCGAGCGCCTCGATGTTGGTCAGCGGCTCCGCCTCGCGCAGGCCCGGAACGTCCGGAATCGCCGGGCGCGTGCCGAGGTTCAGCACGATGGTGTCGGCGGTGAGCACCCGCTCCCCGCCCGCGTTCAGGTCGACCGCGACCGTCTTCGGGCCCGTGAACCGCGCACTGCCCATGACCAGCTCGGCGCCGCTGTCGCGGTACTTGTCGAGGTGCATCTCGACGAGGCCGGCCACCATCGCTCGCTTGCGCTCGACTACGCGGCGCATGTCGACCCGGACCGGGCCGGTCTCGACGCCGTAGCGGTCCGCGTTCCGGGCGAGATGGGCGATCTCGGCGCTCCAGATCTCGTTCTTGCTCGGCAAGCAGTTGGTGTTGGGGCAGGAGCCGCCGATCCAGCTGCGCTCGACCACCGCGACCCGCTGCCCCGCTTTCGCCAAATCCCAGGCCAGGAACTTGCCGCCCTCGCCGCTGCCGATCACCACGGCGTCGTATCGTTCGCTCATCGCGTGTCCTCCTCGAAGCGGGTAGCCGATGGGCGGACCTCGGGGGTCCGCCCGTGGCGGGTCTCAGACCGGGATCGGGTTGGCGACCAGGCCTGCGTTGAAGGCATCGACCATTGCGTGCTCCGTGGCGCCGGGATTGTCGCGCACGGAGCGCACAGCCTCGACGACGACTTCCTCGGCCTCGGTGCCGAGCCCGGTCATCGTCTCGGCGATGAAGGCGTCGAGAGGCATGGCGCGCGGATCGCCGCTCTTCTTGATGAGGTCGGTATCGACCCAGGGCGGCGCGATCTCCTGCACGGTGACGCGGGTGTTGCGCAGCATGAAGCGTTGCGAGAGCGTGTAGGCGTGCAGGGCCGCCTTGCTGGCCGAATAAACCGCCGTGCTCGCCAGCGGCAGAAAGGCGAGGATCGAGGTGTTGTTGACGATCGTCGCCCGCGGCTGCGCCTTGAGGTGCTCGATCAGGGCGGAGGTCATCCGGATCGGCCCGAGCAGGTTGGTGGTCAGGATCGCCTGGGCGACCGCATCGTCGATGATTCCGGAGGCGTCGTCGAACGGCATGATGCCGGCATTGTTGAACAGCACGTTGAGCGCCGGGAACTCGGCCACGACCCGGGCTGCAACGGCCTTGATCGCCTCCGGATCGGCGATGTCGAGGGCGATCGAGGACATCCCGGGATTGGCCCGCGTCACCTCGTCGAGGAGCGCCCGGCGGCGGCCCGCGACGATCACCTGGTTGCCGAGCCGGTGAAAGGCCTCGGCGAAGCCGCGGCCGATGCCGGAGGTGCCGCCGGTGATGAGGATGGTGTTGCCGGTGAGCTGCATCGTTTCGTCTCCAAGGGCATGGGTCGGATGGGCATAGGCCGGACGACCGGGGTCGCGCCGCTCCGGGCGGATCCTCCCGGGCGAGAGGATCGGTCGTGCGGCAGGTTCGAGGAATGCCGGCCCCGTGGATCGATGCCTTGGGGCTGGCGACAAGGATCAGCTTACCGGTTTGGCTCGGCCGCGATATCGACGGCTGGTCTGAGCGCGCTCACACCTTGCGCATGCGTGACCATACGAAGGTGTCAGGTGATGCCTGGCCTGCGCTCATTGACGGTGGGACAGGTTTCCATCGCGGTGAACTCGGTCCCGTCGGGCGCGGGATGCGGTGTCACCGCGGTGAATACGGATCGTCCACCGGAACGGGACGAATAGCTTGGCCGTCGCCTTGAGTCGGTTCGGTCTGTTGACTATGCCGGTGGGGCGAGGGAGCAGCGGGGCTCGCGAGGACGCGGCGATGACGGTGGCAGGCAACATTCGAGGCCCGGGCGCGAGCCCGCCCGCCGCGGTGGCGGCGACGGCCCCGCTGGTGGTCATCGTCGAGGATGACGAGGGGATCCGCGAGGGTCTTCAGGACCTGCTACGGTCGGTCGGCCTTGACGCGATCGCCTTCGGATCGACGGCCGACCTGCTCGCGGCGAGCCTGCCGGACAGGCCGGGCTGCCTCGTCCTCGATGTCCGGCTGCCCGGCACCAGCGGGCTCGACCTGCAAGCGAAGCTCGCTGCGATGGGCAGCCGCCTGCCGATCATCTTCATGACCGGTCACGGCGATATCCCGATGAGCGTCCGGGCGATGAAGGCGGGGGCGCTCGACTTCCTGACCAAGCCCTTTCGCGACCAGGACATGCTCGACGCGATCGCCGTCGCGGTCGAGCGGGACAAGGCCCGGCGGACCGAGAGCGCGGGCACGGCCGAACTCGCCCGCCTGGCCGCGACCCTGACCGCCCGCGAGGCCGAGGTAATGCAGCACGTCGTCCAGGGGCTGCTCAACAAGCAGATCGCCCACGCCCTCGGCATCAGCGAGATCACGGTGAAGATCCACCGCGGCAACGTCATGCGGAAGATGCAGGCCGGCTCGGTCGCCGACCTCGTGCGCAAGGCCGAGGCACTGAAGGCGTCGGAGGGCTGACGGTCCTGGCCGCATTCTGCACGAAGCGGGGTTCTTCGACGATCACCGCGGAGCGGCACGGGCGGCCGGGGACGATCCGGTCGCACCACACCATCGTATGATTCCGTTCGATCGGGTCCTAGCCCATCTCGGGTGGGGGCGAGCATGCCCATGGGACACCGGAAAGGACATCCCTTGTCAGTCGGGAAGACAACGGTTGCCATTGTCGACGACGACGAGGGGGTGCTGGACGCGACATCCGGCTTCCTCGAGTCGCTGGGCTACGCCGCCGTGGCGTTCAGTTCCGGCACGGCGTTCCTGGCCTCCGACGTCTTCCTGGCAGCCGAGCCGCAGGGGCGAGCGGCTGGAACTCTGGGCTGCCTCCTGACCGACGTGGACATGCCGGGCATCAACGGCCTGGAACTGCAGGAGCGCGTGAGGCGGACCCGGCCCGATCTGCCGATCATCATGATGACGGGGTTCTACGACGATGCGATCCGCCGGCGTGCCCTCGCCGGCGGGGCGCGAGACCTCCTGCGCAAGCCCCTCGCAGCCGACGCGCTGATCCGCTGCCTCGAGGACACCGTCCAGCCCTGACCGCGGCCATTCCATGGGATGCGCCGCAAGGCCGCGCGGACGCGCCGGCCGGAGGTGTCGAGCCTTCGGTCGGCGAGCCAACGCGGCGCGAACCCGGTCCTGGGCGTCGGCTCTCCCCACGCCACTCGGGCGGGTCCGCCGGACCCAAATCCGGCGGACCCGTCTCCTGGTTTCACTCCGGGATCAAGGCGTCGGCGGGCCCGCCGGCATGGCTGCCCGGGTAGCCGTAGGCCGGGTCCGTCGCCCTGTGCGTCGCCGGAACAGACGCGCCCGCCGGCACCAGCGCGTCGGCTGGGCCGCCCGCATGGGTGCCGGAATAGCGATAGGCCGGATCGACCGGGCGGTGCATCACCGGAGCCGGTGCTCCTTCGGGGATGAGCGCGCCGGCGGGGCCCCCGGAATGTTGGCCCGAGTACCGGTAGGTGGATGGGGCGTCCTGCGCCGCCGCGCCGCCAGTAGAGGCCGCGAGGACCAGCGCGCAGAGCAGGTTCCGTGTCATCATGGTCTTTTCCTCGTCACGATTGATGAGCCTTCGTCTCCGCTCGGAGACGAGATCAATCTAGCCGAGACCGTACAGCACAGCAGTCAGACTAGCGTCTGTCGATATCGTGATGAGAGGTGATAGTCTCATAACGCAGTATGGGTCCGCGGGCTGACGTCAGTGGTGAGAGGCGATATCGCGGGCCGGTCGGGGCAAACCTCCGTATGATTTCACGCCTCACGGCCAAGATGCATGGTCCGGCCCATGGATGCGCCGTCCCGGGCTGGGACCGATCGAGGAGGTAGCGATGGGAACGATGGTGGCGATGCCGGCCGGCGGCGATGCTCTCACCCGTGCCGAGGCCGCCCGCAATGCCATGTCCCGGCTCCTCGCCGTCGCCGGTCACGATCTCAAGCAGCCGCTCCAGGTCGCCCTCATGGCCATCGAGCGCGCCGTCTCCGACGGCGTCGCGCCGCGCGCCGCCGCGCGGCTCGGCCTGGCCAGCGACGCCCTAGTGCGCCTCGGCCGCGAGCTCGACGACATCGCTCGCACGTCACAGGTCGGCGGAGCACCGACACGCCTCGGCCCTGTGCCGCTCGGCCCCCTCCTCGCCGCGGTGGCGGCCGAATGGCAGCCCTACGCCGAGGCGGTCGGGATCCGGCTACACGTGCGCGGCTCGGATCTGTGGGCGGAGAGCGAGGCCGCGATGCTGGCGACGATCCTGCGCAACCTCGTCGGCAACGCCGTCAAGTATGCGGGCCGGGGCGGGCGAGTCGTCATCGGGTGCCGGCGGCGGGGCGGGCGGATCGCGATCGAGGTTCACGACGACGGGCCCGGCATTCCGCCGGAGCGCCTCACCGGCATCTTCGAGGCCTTCGATCGGGCCGGGCGCCGCGACGGAGCCGGGCTCGGCCTCGGTCTTCACATCGTGCGCCAGACCGCCCAGGCCCTCGGCCATCCGGTCGGCGTGCAATCCCGTTGCGGCCGAGGATCGGTATTCGGCGTGATCGTGGAGCGGTCTGCCGCCCTGGCAGCCAAGGAGGGCAAGTCCCGCGAATGAGGCGGCCCCGACGGTGCGGGAGGGCTCGTCCTGCCGCGCAAATGGTATCTCCTCCATCGATCTAGTATCTTCGTATGAAACTCTTCAATGAATGTATATTATCGCATATACTCTACGACGATAATATATAGCGAGAGACGTTTTATATTGAAAACAGACACCATGCATTACCAATAGCCAATTTCGGAGATGTACAGATGTTGTACCGCCTGATCTTCGTCGCGACCATCCTCGCCGCGACCAACGGCAGCGCCCTCGCGCAAAAGCTGCACATGATCGATGTGTGGGGTGCGCGGATCGAGGTGCCGAACGAGGCCCCCGGTGGCCTGTTCGCCGGCGGGGCGACGTCTCCTGACGGCGCCGATACGGTGACGGGCGCGGCGAAGTCCGGAGTGTCGGCCGCGCAGCCCGTGGCGCACACCGCTCCCGCCAATCTGGAGAGGGGGCGGCGGCCTTAAGCCCCACCAGAGATTCACGGGCGACGGCCAAGAAGAACGTCCCGTTGTAACGACGGGACCTATGCGTTTCGGATGCACGAGGCGGTGCCATGGTCGCCTCGTCGCGGACGCCACGCCGCTCGTCCGAGCGGCGATCGAACCCCGGCGCGATCTCGACGGGGTTCCTCGTGTCTGCCTCGACCGTCGATCCCGCCCGGCTTCCATAGCCCTGGCGGCCGCACCACGTGACGGCACCTCGACCGCCGCGATCCGGCTCCAGGCCCGCAATCGGCCGCTGATAAAGGGCTGTCTCGGCTACGTCTCGCCGTCGTGGCTCTCAGCCTCATACTTCCCCACGGGTGCGGGGTGCTTGTTCGCGCGGCCTGCTTCGGGAAGGTGCGTCCAGCGGAGCGGGTCGACCTGCTGGTCGTCGTCTCGATCGGCCTCCTGCAGATGATGCTGTTCGACGGCCACGGGCGCGAAGACTGATCCGCCCCGCAGAAATGGCCCGCCATATGGCCTGGCTTTCCAGCCAGGATGAGGACGACCATCAGAGGAGGCAGCGCGATTCCAATGACCTCGCCCAACGATCTCGTTACCAAGCTGCGGCAGATGAAGGCTATGCTATCTCAAAGTCAGAACATGCCCGCTTCATCCCTCTAGGCGGACATGGCATGATTTATGTGGGAGCGTCCGCAAAGGGTCAAAAGCACGGGTCAACACAGTAGGCGGCAAACGCCCGAGCGATGTCGCAAGCACCCCTATGGGTTAGGATCGAGAGCCTCTCGGGAGAGCAGCTATCCTTAGATCGGGGTGTAATTGGCGTGGGCATGGACGGGCATCGCCCATGATCACCTGGACGTCAGGCGGTTCGCCGGGCAGGACGGAGGGGAATTGTGAGGCCGCCGCTCTGGCCGGTCGTCGTCCTTACCCCGTGGCTCGCCCACGCGCTGCGCGAGGCGCCCCCCAGCCAGGAGAGGCTGCCCCGCGATGCCGCTAAGGTGGGCGACTGCTACGCCCGGCGGGATGCCGAGCGCCAGGCGGTGAAGGCACAGCACGGTTAGGCGGCCTTGGGCTCGGCCTCATCACCGTACCGGGCGCAGGCGCCGTACGCGGACGAGTGGTTGTCGAGCATGATAGTGATGTGTGCCAAGGAATTACTCGAACCGCTATTCAGCATGGACTGCAGCAAGGGGCGCCCCTTCAACATGGCGAGGGCGTGGCCGGAGATCTTCGGCTTCCGCTTGTCCGTCTCGGCCCAGACAGCATAAACGACGTCACCGAGGCTCATGATTTCGGCTAGCTTGGCCTCGGGGTCCGACGCTGCATCGATGAGGATACGATTCTCGGTACCCCGTGCGATGTGCTTGGCCATCTCGGCCTCAGTCATGCCCCTCATGTTTGTCCTCTGCATTGCGCTCGCCTCTATTCTTTCTGCTGTGGGCACCATGCCGCCGGGCCGGTCGCACTCGTCTGGCGAATCTGGGTGCCCGCTATGCCCGGCGAGATGCCGAGCGGCGGTGGTGAAGGCGAAAACCGGTTAGGCGGCGCGGGAGGGCATGCGGGCGCGCATTTCGCTGAAGTCCGCACGCACTGCCTCTTCCAGTCCCTCGTGAGCGACCGACGCTGCCAAGTCAGCCGGCTCCATATGGGTGTAGCTCCCATCGGGTCTGCGGATCTCGATGGCTCGGAATTCAGCCGGCGGGATCTGGTCCGGGTAGATGTACCAGGTCTCCGCCTTACGCTTGCCGCCTCCCGTGCGAACGAGCTGCTCGACGCACTCATCGGCCAGCCTGCCGAACGAGGTCCGGGTGAACTTGAGCCAATGCTTGAGGCCACGGTCGCTCGACGGGATGACAACCGTGATGCGTACCTCCCGCTTGTCGGCGGCGCTTCCGTCCAGGCCGTGGCCGCGGGGGTCCGGATCCGTCGTGAACCAAGTGGCCCGCAGGGTCCGGCTCCCATCGCCAACGGGGACCTCGCCCCGCCACAGGCCTCCGGTAGCGACGATGACCGGAAGGTGTCCCAGGGACGTGAAGTGGTACAGGCGCATGGCTCTCTCCCCTGTCTCTCGATGGGGCCACGATGCTTGTACGCCAATCGCATTTAGCTGAATCGATTTCTTAAAATTCTATGCAATGCCGAATAATCTACATTCACTATTTGGAAAGCTTAACGCCGTCTAGCACGGCGGCCTCGATCACCGCGCCGATGCCCTCCGCCTCCGCCCCGTGCTCGCGAACCTCGTGCAGCAGCACGGGCTCCCCACCGCGGCGGACGACAACCGTCGACCGATCCGGGCCAACCATCACCCGTATGGTGACCTCGACGACGCACCCAGCGCCGGGGCCGTCCGGGGAGGGATAAAGCACGTGCTCAAGGCCACCGGGCAGGCCACGCAGGACCTCGATACCCTCGGACCCGTAGCTCTCCCCTCCCGCGGGAAGCGGCATTGACATGGTGTTCGCCAGGTCGAGCAGGCGCAGTGCCTCGGCGACGCCCCCCTCGCGGGTGGTGGGATCACTCATGCCGGTACCGTGTCAGCTCGCGCAGGCGCTGGCAACGTCCTCGAACCGCCCGCACCGCCGCGTCGTCGGCAGGGCGACCAGGAGCTCGCGCCGGAACGCCAGGCAGACGTCGGCGACCGCGGCCTCGCCCGTGTAGCGCGTCGCCGGCGCCGGGCCCTCGATGCGGGCATGGTGCCGGCAGGCCGTGCACCGGCCGTCGGGGTCCTCGCGGCGGAATCCCCAAACGTCGTCGGGGATGGCATGCGGCCGCGTCCCGGAGAGCGAGGTCATGGACAGGTAGGCGTTGGCGGGCATGGCGACCTCCGAGGGGTGACCACCTATCCTTCGTGCGAGGGTGCCGGGTTTCGACACAGAAGCGACGAGGGGCTCGCGAACGTCCCCGGGCGCCGCCGCGGCGCTCCCGCCCTTGAGGTGCCCCGGCCGGACAAGGCGGCTGCCGGGGACCCTGACGCTGGCGGTCGACGGTCTGGTTGGCCTGTGTCTTATGCCGGGTGCCCCAACCCGTAGGCGGTCCCGACAAGCCTCGCGGCGTTCGCTAGGGGCCTCGGCTCTCGCCTGCGCCCGCACCTGCCAGCGGCGAAGATCGACCCCGAATCGGCGCGCCGCAATAGGGGCCGGTTTCACCCCTGAAACTGGTATCAGGCTGGTATCACTCGAACGGGGCGGTCCCGGGCAAGGAAAAGGCCGGAGAGCTAAACCCCTGTGCGGGTACAGCTTTCCGGCCTTGAAATGGTGGAGCGGGTGAAGGGAATCGAACCCTCGTATTCAGCTTGGAAGGCTGCTGCTCTACCATTGAGCTACACCCGCGGCGGCTGCCCAGATAGCACGGCCGGTCCGGGTTGAGAAGCGGGGCGGCAGGGGAATCGGCCCGCGCGCCGCCTCCCCTATTCCACCACCAGCTTGTAGGGCTGGCCCGCCCGCAGCGGCACGCCCTTGTCGAGCCCGTTGAGGACCTGGAAGCGCTCGAGCGGCCGGTCCACCGCGGTCATGCGCTGGGCCAGGCTCTCGGCGGTGTCGCCGGGCGCGGCGGTGACGATCTGGATGCGCAGGGGCTTGAGGCTGCGCGCCTCCTCGGGCGTGACCAGGGCGATGCTGGACAGCCAGCGGCCGAAGGCCGGCTCGGGATCGGCGTTGCCCTTGGCCGCCATGATCATCCGGAAGGTGTTGGTGCCGACCCGCACCGCCGCGAGGCGGAAGAACCACTCCTTGCCCTTCGAGACCGCGGTGACCGCCGGGAAGCCGTTCAGCATCCGGTTCTCGAAGCTGCCGGTCTCGATCGCGTCGTTCCAGGTCGCCTTCAGCACCTCCTCGAGGCCCTGGCCGGCATTGGTCTCGACAGCGTCGAACAGAAGGCGGCGGTTGCCGTCGGGGGTGGTACCGAGGACCGCGCGGGCGGTGTTGTCGAGCCCGAATCCCTCCGGCGCCTCGAAGGCGACGCCGAGGCGCGGATGGATGAAGCGACGGCCGCGGATCAGCCCGTCGGCCGGGTTGTCGCCGTAGGCGATGCCGTCGATCGCCGCGAGGTAGCGGTTGCGGTCGTCGGCGCCGAGGCCGGGCGCGCCGATGCGGCGCGCGGCCTGCGTCACCTGGGTGATGCGCTCGGGCGTGCTCGGATGGGTCGCCAGCATGTCGGGCTCGGAGGCCAGCCCGGCCCCGGCGCGGAGCGCCGTGGTGCGGTTGAGCGCGGTGAGGAAGCGCGCGGCGCCGAACGGGTCGTAGCCGGCGCGGGCCAGGGTGCGCACCCCGGTCTGGTCGGCCTCGAATTCCTGCGTGCGCGAGAAGCGGGCCAGCACGAAGCGGGACTGGTCCTGCAGCAGGGCGCCGGTCGCCGGGTCGTTGAGCACGTCGGCCACGACCTTGCTGACGAGCTCGGAGCGCAGCGCCATCTCGGTGCGGGCGCTGGCGTGGCGCAGGGTCACGTGGGCGATCTCGTGTGCCAGCACCGCGGCGAGTTCCGAGGTGTCGTCGGCGAGCGCGAGCAGCCCGCGGGTGACGTAGAGGCGGCCGGTCGGCAGCGCGAAGGCGTTGACCACCGGCGAATCGAGCAGCGTCACCGCGTAGGTCTCGTCCGGCCGCTCTGTCGCCTTGACCAGGCGGTCGGTGACGTCGCTGACGAGGCGGAGCGCCGACGGCGCCTTGTACTCGCCGCCGAAGGAGGCGACGAGCTTGGCGTGGTCGGCGTCGTTCGCCGGCCGGTCGCGCCCGGTGGTGCGCGGCGCCTCGGGCGGCACGACGGCCGCCACCTGCGGCGCCAGCGCGCCGGTCTGGTCGGCCGTGCAGGCACCGACGAGCAGGGCGAGCGCCGCTGCCGGCAGGACGGCCGCCCGGCGCCGGGCCGGCTGTGTTCGCGTGAAAGACCACCCCATGGCGATCAGCGCCGCGGCGCCTGCTCCTCGTCCAGCAACTCGATCATCTCGGCCGCGCCGATATCCAGGGTCGGCCCGCGCCACAGCTCGACGACGCCGCGAGCCCGCACGCGCCGCCCCCGAAGCGCCGGGGAAGAGAAACCACGTTCGAGCATGATCCGCCAAGTGCGTTTCGACACCGTGACCGTAACACCTTCCGTGCCGAAAGGGGCGAAGTTGAGGTAAGTCCGGCGCTCGCGCTCGCCCACGTTGCGCACCCGCCCCTCCACCACCGCGAACCGGCCCGCCAACTCCCTGAGGCGGGCCACCTCCTCCGTCGGCACCGGGGCCGTCCCGGCCCAGAGTCCGTGACCGCCGCGGCGGGCCGCGTCCTCGAGCGCCAGCAGGCCGGGACGGCACAGGCTGTCGCTCTCCCCGGCATCGACCTGGACGAGGCCCGCCGCCACGAGCCCGCCGGCGAGGTCGACCGGCGGCTCGTCCAGGGTGGCGGCGTCGAGGATGATTCGGCCCCAGCGGTCGGGCTCCGGCGCCTCTCTCGTGGCGAGCGCCCGGCCGGCGAGCCCGGCGAGCCAGGCCCGCGCGGCCTCCGCCGCCGCCGGGTCGTCGGGCCAGCGCAGGCCGTCGAGGCGCGCCCGCCGGCCGGAGGCGAGGACGAGCTCGCCCCGCGCGGCGACGTCCTCGATCCGGTCCTGCCCGGCGATGCGCCCGCGGCAGGCCGGCGGCTCGCGCCCGCGCGGGCTTGCGGCCTCCGCCGCCCCGGCGAGGAGCGCGAAGCCGAGACACGCCGCGATCGGTCCTCTCATGCTGGATCAGCCCGTGGTGGAGATCTGGCCGACTCGGTCTCGGCGAGGTTGGCGGAAACGGGCCGGGATGGTAAGAGGCTCGCCGTGGGTCTCCGTAGCTCAGCTGGACAGAGCACAGGTTTCCTAAACCGAATTGGGCGTCGCGCCGGGAAACCGCGCGGCGGATCCGCTCAAAGTCGGGGAAAGCGTCGAGCCCTCTCGCGGCTCACGCCGATCCCGAGCCAAGCCCGGCCCGCCAGGCCGGGAAGGTGTAGAGACTAGACGGGCGGCACCTAAGGGCTCCGGCAAGGCATCTTGCGGGACTACGGTGAAGGGATAGTCCAGACCACGAACGCCTCGCGGCGGCGGCGAAAGCCGAAGTGGTACGAAACCTGGGGTCGCAGGTTCGAGCCCTGCCGGGGACGCCACGCATCTTCAAGCCCTTGTCCGGGCTGACACTCTGCCAAAATCAGTGCCTTGCGCATCGCCGGTCGTGCAAACGGCCGGTGCGAGCGGGCCGTGGACCCAGGGAACGACGCCTGCGGGATCGGCACGGCACCTGATATGCCCCGCAGGTCGTCCCGGCCGGGCTGCGGCCCTTCATGCCCATCCATGGACCGGGAAGGCGACCAGGAAGGCGGGCGGGGCCGAGACCCGTTCGCCGCCAGGCGTGCCCACGCCTGCCTCCTGCCCAGCCTGCGGAACCGACGTCGCGGAAGCCGGGAGGACCAGGGGCGAGGATCCCGGCGAGCCGGGCTCGCGGGGAGCGGCCGCCCACCCGTGCGGACATCGAACACCGGGTGGAGCAGGTCGAGCGCCGATCAAGCGGAACGCGGGTTCCCATGACATTTCGAAACCGGCCGCACGGCGCTGCGCACCGGGTCTCGGCGCACCAGCTTGACGTGGGAAAAAGTCCCACATATTTTTGCGATAGGCTGGAATCCTCGCTGGATCGGCCGGGAGCCTTACGCCACGAAGCGTTGGTCGCGCCCTACTTCAAGTCTCAGCGCTCTGCTGCAAGGCGATTTCGATGGTCCATCGAACGATTTTATCGATTGGCGCCAACTGGAAAATGATGCTGTTTGCATTGATGGTCGCATCGATGTATACGCTATTCCTTCCTGTGGCAGGTGGCGATTTATCAGGACAGGGCTTAGAGCAGATCAGATATAGGGGTTGCACTGCCGTAACCTGGAGAAATCCAGTGACGGGCCATAGTGAGGTCCGGCGTGGACATCTCGACCCGAATGGCTTCCCGGTTTGCAAATGAATGAGGCCGCCCGTGATCGGCCATACGGCGGTCGATCAGGCGGTGAGTCGATCATGCAGTGGCTTGGGCGATCGGATCGACCTTGGCCCGGCCGAAGCCGGCATCAGTGCTCCTCATGGCGCGAGGGTTCCTGGCGCGAAGGAGCTGGCCTCGGTTCGACGCGTTCCAGTCCTGCCTCGCGACCGACAATCGCCCGTGATCCGACCATCCATGACTGCTGGTCCGTGACCCCTCGCCTCCTCGTGACACCGGCGAGGATCGCGCATCTCAGCCGTCCCGGCCCCGGAACCGGTCCGCCGGCCGCACGTTTCCAGGGCAGCAGCGGATTCCCCAATCCCCGATGACAGCGCGCCCGCCGAGGTCCTAACCCTCCGGCGGGCGTTCTGCATGTCACGGCGATGGTCCGGCAGCGCGATCGCCGGAGCCGCATCGTTCGGCGTCCCGGGTCGCTCGCCGCGAACCGCCTCTCACGGCGATCGGCGACCCGCCGGTGCCAGCCCCTGAGGCCGACGGTCGCAATCCTCACGTTTCGAGCTTGAGCGTGACACCGAGTCCTCACTCCCGCCTTGTTTGCGGCGCCTCGTGCCTCCCGACACGGCCGCCGGCGATGCGGCCCGGGCCCTTTCAGCGAGGCGGCACCATGCGTTTCATCGGCATCTTCGGCGCTCTCCTCTCCGTCATCCTCGTCCTCACGGTCGGCGCGCTGTTCAACCTGGTGGCGGCGCCGTTCCGGGCGGCGCTGGCCTTCCGGCGGGCCTGACGCTACCCTCTGATCCCGGGCGGGCCGCGCCGTCGAGGCGCGGCCCGCGCATCTCCGTCACGCGCCGGCCCGGGCGAGCCAGATCGCCGCCGACAGGCCGATGCCCGCGACGCCGATGAAGCCGAGATACAGGGCCAGGGTCGGATCGGCCCGGTTATGCGCGTAGCCCGGCTTGCGGGGCGACAGGCGCCACCTTTCCTTGATCTCGGCGAAGCGGGCCCGGGCGATGTCCTTCGGCGAGAGGGCGTTGCCGCCCGCCTCCTCGCAGGTCCCGAGCATCGCCATGCCGGGATCGAACACTTCGACCTTGTCGCCGCTGCGGCCGGAATCAATGTCGCCCTTGAGCATCGCCGTGTTGGGCCTCCGTGCGTCGACCGGGGCCGGCGGATCGGCGCGTTGCGCCGAGAGGTGCGGGGGAACGTCGGTGTCGTAGCTCATGCTGCTCGCTCTTCGCTCTGTCCGTCGGCCCTCGCCGCGATCGAGACCGGGCTCGAGGCTCGGGAGGGCGGCTATGGCGGTACTACGCTCGCCACGCTGCGAAGTTCGGAGCAGGAGTCCCGGCGCCCTGCGGCACGACGACCGCCCGCCTCCTCTCGGACGGACTCCAGGGACCGGAGAATTCTCCGGAGCGAAAGCATCGGGAGAGCGGAACGATGCACCGCAACATGAGTTGGTGCATTGCAGCATCGCGGTTCGTCCGCGGCGCTGCTGCCCTCCTAGGGCGTTTCCTCCCCGACTGAAGCCGCTCGAGAGGGCGGCTTCCTTTTTGTCGCGAGGGAGGCCGGAACCGGCGGATGGGGCTCCGGTGATCGCACGGTTAGATCGCGGTACCCCTCGACGCGATTTCGCGCTATGGGCAGCGAAACCTGGCCGGTCCCGGTCGGTTCTCTCAAGCTTGTTGCTCTCGCCATCATGGTGCACGACGGCCCTTCCCGTTCGGGAACGACGCCCCAGGAAGCCACGCTCCAGGTCGACCTGGAGGAAGTCGCGCCGGGCGAGTTCATCATCTCCGTCGGCTGGCGCGAGAAGAAGCTCGGATCGCTGTATCTCAGGGGCGACCGCGTAGAGGCCGAGGCCTTCCTGGCAGCGGCACGCCAGCGCATCGTCGTGTCGATCACCGGGGATGCGCCGGGCGACGTCGACCGGCAGGTGCAGCGCGAGTTGATCGACCTGGGCCTGAACCTGCAGCAGCCCCGCGGCTGACCCGTCGGGGCCGGTCCGGCGGCGCGGTCGTCGGCTGCCAGTTGGTCGATCCGGCCCCCTCGCAGCGTCGGGAACCTTTCTCAGCGTGGTCGGTAGAGTCTTGGACCGGACATTCGCGCAAGGTTGACCCAATGCCCTGCTACTACGTCGACAGGTTCGACGGCACAGTGGTCCTCGACGACGTAGGGGTCGAACTGCCTGATCTGAACGCTGCCCGCGATTACGTCCGGACCGTGCTCACGGAGATGATGAGCGCCGAGAGCGCGACCGGAGAGGCGGCGCGCTGCCGCGCCGCGGTGCGGGACGCGTCGGGACGGCGCGTGCTCGAAGCCTCCCTCGTCCTGACCATGTCGCCGCAGGCGGCACCCGCGACGCCCTGACGTCGCCGGCTCGCCTGCGCGGTCAACCGGCCGGCCTCCGCGCAGGGTCGGTCATACGAAATCCGACTGATTGCTTCAGGCGATCCTGTCGGATCGCAGGCGCAATGCGGATTTCGGCTTCGCTCAGGTGCCGCGCGGGCTTGTGATACCAAATCCGGAAGTGATCTTCCGGATTTGGTATCATTCCCGGTCATCCGCTCCTTCCTCCGCCCCGTCCCGCCTCCGCCGCCCGTCGATGGCCCGGTCGATGACGCCGCCGAGCATGAGGGTGGCGAGAAGGAAGCCCGTGCCGAGCGCCAGCGGACGATAGGCGCCGAGGCCGCAGACGATGCCGAGGGCCGCCGTCACCCAGATCGCCGCCGCGGTGGTGAGGCCGTGCACCCGGCCACCGCCTTCGCGCTTCACGATCACGCCGGCGCCGAGGAAGCCGATTCCCGTGATCGTGCCCTGGATCGCCCGGCTGGCATTCGCGTCGGTCCCGTCGCCGGAGAAGCCGGACCCCGCCAGGGTCACCAGCGCCGCGCCGAGGGCGACGAGGCCGAGCGTGCGCACGCCCACGGGCTTCGAATGCATCTCGCGGTTGATGCCGACCAGCCCCCCGGCCAGCACGGCCGCGCCGAGGCGCAGGCAGATCTCGGTGGTCGAGAGCATCGCTCAGGACCTCCGGAATGCCGGCGGACGGGGGAAGGGAGCGGGATGCGCCATGACGATCCTTAGGCCGATCCTCACGACGGTCCTCCTCATGACGATCCTCACGCGGCCCTGTCGCGCCCCGACGCCTTGGCGCGGTAGAGGGCGCCGTCCGCCCGCGCCATCGTGTCCGCCAGCGTCCGGTCGTCGGGCCGGCTCAGCGCCACGCCGAGGCTCGCCGTCCAGGCGGGAAGACCCGGCACGTCGCGGGACGCGATCCTCACCCGCTCGGCGAGCGCCAGTGCCTCGGGCAGCGTCGTCGCGCGCAGGACGATCGCGAACTCGTCGCCGCCGAGCCGGACCACCAGGTCGCGGGGCGAGGGCAGCCGGGCCGTGACGACGCGGACCAGCGCCTTGAGCACCGCATCGCCGACGGCGTGGCCGTGGCCGTCGTTGAGCGCCTTGAAGTGGTCGATGTCGATCAGGACCGCCGCCGTGCCGGCCGGCGGGGCGCCCGGCATGGCGGCGGCGAGCCCGGCCCGGTTCAGCGCGCCGGTCAGCGGGTCGCGCTCCGCGAGCAGGCGCAGCCGCGCCTGGGCCCGCTCGCCCGGCATCGCCAGGAGACCGAGATTGAGGAGACCGAGCAGGAGCTGATCCGAGAGCATCGGCAGCAGGGCGGCGAGTTCGAGGCTGCCGAGACCGATCGCCTCGAACGCGATGCCGGCCGCATAGGACGGCAGGTAGCCGAACAGGGCCACCCCGGCGATGCGCCGCCCCCGGCTCGGCTCGGCGACGCGCCCGAACAGCAGGATGCCGCCGACGGCCACGGTGTTGGCGGCGAGGAGCAGCGTTCCGAGGAGGCGGCAGGGCCACGCCGCCGCGTCGTCGATGTGCAGGCGCAGGCCCGCGAGCGGCAGGGCGTAGGCCAGGCCCGGCGCGAGGCCGAGGCCCCACAGCCAGGCGGGCGTGCCGCGCCGCCCCTCGAAGAGCCGGACGCCGACGAGGATGACCGTGAAGGTGACGCCGAGGGCGGCGAAGAGCAGGGCCGTGACGAGGTGGTGGGTGGAGGCCGCGAAGCCGGCCAGGATCACCGCGTAGGCGGCCGCCCCCGCCGCCCAGCACGGCCAGTGCGTCTCGCCGCGGCGGCCGGCCCACAGCACCAGGAACACCGCCGCGAAGGCGCTGGTGGCGAGCGAGCTGCACAGGCGCAGGGTCGCGATATCCGGCAGGGACGGCATCGTTGGGCGGAACGGCTCCGGGCGGCACCGCCCCATCCTTCCCGCACAGTCGTTAAGGCCGGGTATGGGCCCCCAGCGCGCCGCCTCCGCGGCGCGCAAGACTTGGATTCCGGCGCCGCCTCCGCGGCGCGCAAGACCTGGATTCCTGCGCCGCCATACGCACCGCGTCGGGCCCGATCGTCGCGCCACCATCCGCTATGACGAATGAAGCGTTCGCCGAAAACGCGGGCATTTACGCGATTGCAACGATCGGGAATCAACAATCACCCCGTCGCCTTCCATGCCGCGGCGCGACGCGCGGGCAACCTGCGAGCCGATGAGATGGCCGGGAAACCTGCGGATCACCGCGACGTCCATATCGGCGGCCTGATCGAGGAGCGGCGCCTGCGCGCCGGCCTGAGCCGGGAGGCGCTGGCCTCCCCGCTCGACGTCTCGCTCTCGCAGCTCGGCAAATACCTGAAGGGCGCCAACCGCCTCAGCGCCACGGACCTCGACGTCGTCGCGCGCGTGCTCGGCGTGCCGGTCGGGTATTTCTTCGAGTCCATGCCGGGCCGCGAGGCAGGCCAGCCCGGGCTCAGCGACAGGCCGCAGGCGCGGCTGGAGACGCTGGAGGCCTGGACCGACTTCGCCGAGGCCGTGGCCCGGGCCGCCGACACCCATCTCGACGGGGAGCGCCGCCAGGCCCTCGGCAGCCTCGTGCGCGCCGTCGACCATGCGCTGTCCGGGCAACAAGCGTTCGATAAAGAGAACGACTCCGGTCCGTCGGATTGACGTTCGGAATTCCGGCTGCCAGAACCCCGCGATCGAAGTGTCGGGCTTCGTCGGCCTGCGCGCCGCGCTCGACGAGATCGTTGAGGGCTCCGCACGCCATGCCGCGTTCCAACTACCTGTTCACGAGCGAGTCGGTCTCCGAGGGCCATCCCGACAAGGTCTGCGACCGCATCTCCGATACCGTGGTCGATGCCTACCTCGCGGTGATGCCGGAGGCGCGCCTCGGCGTCGAGACCCTGGCGACCACCAACCGCATCGTCATCGCGGGCGAGGTGCGTGGCCCCGACTCGGTCACCTTCCGCGACCTCGAGGAGTTGACCCGCGCGGCCGTCAAGGACATCGGCTACGAGCAGGACGGCTTCCACTGGAAGCACAACGACGTCGCCATCTACCTGCACGCCCAGTCCGCCGACATCGCCGTCGGCGTCGACGCCGCGGGCAACAAGGACGAGGGTGCGGGCGACCAGGGCATCATGTTCGGCTACGCGACCGACGAGACCCCCGCCCTGATGCCGGCGCCGATCTACTACGCCCACAAGATCCTCAAGGACCTGGCCGACGCCCGGAAGGGCGGGGTCGGCGCGGCGGCCAAGCTCGGCCCGGACGCCAAGAGCCAGGTCACCGTGCGCTACGTCGACGGCCGCCCGGTCGAGGCGACCCAGATCGTGCTCTCGACCCAGCACCTCGACGAGTCGCTCGATTCGGCCGGCGTGCGCGCGATCGTCGAGCCCTACATCCGGGCGGCGCTCCCTGAGTCCTGGATCACCGACGGCACGGTGTGGCACGTCAACCCGACCGGCAAGTTCGTGATCGGCGGGCCCGACGGCGACGCCGGCCTGACCGGCCGCAAGATCATCGTCGACACCTACGGCGGCGCGGCGCCCCACGGCGGCGGCGCCTTCTCGGGCAAGGACCCGACCAAGGTCGACCGCTCGGCGGCCTACGCGGCGCGCTACCTCGCCAAGAACGTCGTCGCCGCCGGCCTCGCGCGCAAGGCCACGATCCAGCTCGCCTACGCCATCGGCGTCGCCAAGCCGCTGTCGATCTACGTCGACCTGCACGGCACCGGCGAGGTCGACGAGGCCAAGCTCGAATCGGTCCTGGGCCAGCTCGTCGACCTGTCGCCCCGCGGCATCCGCACCCATCTCGGCCTCAACAAGCCGATCTACGCCCGCACCTCGGCCTACGGCCATTTCGGCCGCGAGCCGGAGGCCGATGGCGGCTTCTCGTGGGAGCGCACCGACCTCATCGGCCAGCTCAAGAGCGCGCTCGCCTGATCCGGCGCCCCGATGCGAGAGCAGCGCCCGATGACGTTGCAATCGGGCGTTGCTCTCGGTCTTTGATTTTGCCGCATTTTCTTCGCCCAACCGGTATCCACTTGGTCGGAAAATGCTTTATCGGGGCGTCCACACGCCCCTTTCGGCACCGGGATACCATGGACGACCACGACACCGACGCGGCGCCTGAGCGGGCCCGCGCCTTCTACGGCCGGCGCAAGGGCAAGCGCCTGCGTCCCGGCCAGGAGGAGCGCCTCGCCGCCCTCCTGCCCCGCCTGCGCCTGCCCGAGAGCGGCGCCCTCGATCCCTCCGCCCTCTTCCCCCGCCCGGTCGCGAAGACCTGGCTCGAGATCGGCTTCGGCGGCGGCGAGCACCTCGCGGCCCAGGCCCGGCTCAATCCGGGCACCGGCATCATCGGCTGCGAGCCCTTCGTCAACGGCGTGGTGAAGCTCCTGCGCACCCTCGACGACGAGGCGATCGACACCGTCCGGCTGTGGGACCGGGACGCGATGGAGCTGCTGCCGCGGCTGCCCGATGCCAGCATCGGGCGGGTGTTCCTGCTCTATCCCGATCCCTGGCCGAAGCGCCGGCAGCGCAAGCGCCGCTTCGTCTCGGACGAGTCCTTGCGCGAGATCGCCCGGGTGCTCGTGCCCGGCGGCGAGTTCCGCTTCGCCTCGGACATCGACGACTACGCCGGCTGGACCCTGGTGCGCGCCGCGAATTGCCTCGACCTGCGCTGGACCGCGACCCGCAGCGCCGACTGGACCACGCCCTGGCCGGAATGGCCCGGCACCCGCTACGAGGCCAAGACCACGGCGGAGGGGCGACGGCCCACCTACCTGACCTTCGAGCGGGTCTAGGCAGCATTCGCCGAAGTGGTCACTGGTTCGGCGACGAAAACGATGCGGAAACAAGAAGCTCAGCAGAGCCGCCCTGTGCAGCTCTGCTGAGGGGCGGCGGGACCACGCCAGGGCGGTCCTGCGACGGCCTGCTTCACGCCCCCGGGCAGTGGCGGCCCGAGCATTGACAAGCGCCGCGTCTTGGCTCCCCCTCCGGCCTTTCGATGGAGGGGATGCCCCGCGTGACCACGCTCCTGCCCGCGACCGAGGACGCCATCCCGATCCGCTGCGTCGACGCCGCCGGATGGCCGGCCGTGGCGGCCGCGCTGCCGCCGCTGGCCGCGGCCTTCGCGACGGCGTCCGGGTTCGAGGCCAAGCCCGGCCGGACCGCCCTGCTGCCGGGGCCGGACGGGGCGCTGGCCCTGGTGCTGTTCGGGGTCGAGGCAGCCGGCCGGGCCGATCCCTTCGCGGTCGGGCGCCTCCCCGATGCCCTGCCCGAGGGCACCTACCGTCTCGAGAATCCCCCCGGCGATCCGGCCCTCGCGGCGCTGGCCTGGCGGCTCGCCGGCTATCGCTTCGGCCGCTACCGCGAGCGGCCGGCCGTGAAGGCCCGGCTGGTGGCGCCCGACGGCGTGGACGCCGCCGAGATCGACCGCATCGCCGATGCGGTGGCGGCGGGCCGGGACCTCGTCAACACGCCGGCGAACGACCTCGGCCCGGCGGAGATCGAGGCGGCGGCGCGTGCCCTCTCCGAGCGCTTCGGCGCGTCCGTCAACGTGATCTCCGGCGAGGCGCTGGAGCAGGGTTTCCCGCTCATCGCGGCGGTCGGCCGGGCCTCGCCGCGGGCGCCGCGCCTGATCGACCTGACCTGGGGCGACGCCGAGGCGCCGCGCGTCACCCTCGTCGGCAAGGGCGTGGTGTTCGATACCGGCGGCCTCGACATCAAGCCCTCGGCCGCGATGCTTCTGATGAAGAAGGACATGGCCGGCGCCGCCGTGGCACTCGCCGCCGCCGAGATGGTGATGGGGGCCGGGCTCCCGATCCGCCTGCGGGTGCTGGTCCCGACGGTCGAGAACGCCATCGCCGGCGACGCCTTCCGCCCCGGCGACGTCCTGGCGAGCCGGCGCGGTCTGACCGTCGAGATCGGCAACACCGACGCGGAGGGGCGGCTGATCCTCGCCGACGCGCTCAGCCTCGCCGACGAGGAAGAGCCCGAGCTGGTCTTCGACTTCGCGACGCTCACGGGCGCGGCCCGGGTCGCGCTCGGCCCCGACCTGCCGGCCCTGTTCACCGAGGACGACGCGCTGGCGGCCGAACTGACCGCCACGGGTCTCGCCGTCCACGATCCGGTCTGGCGCATGCCGCTCTGGGCGCCCTACGCCGCCCTGCTCGATTCGAAGATCGCCGACCTCAACAACGTCTCGGGCGGCCCCTTCGCCGGGGCGGTGACGGCGGCCTTGTTCCTGCGCCGCTTCGCGCCGGCGGCGAAGGCCCATGTCCATCTCGACCTCTACGGCTGGAACCCGAGCACGAAGCCCGGCCGGCCGGAGGGCGGCGAGGTGCAGACCGCGCGCCTCGTCTACGCCCTGCTCAAGAGCCGCTACGGCGCGCGAGAATAGGCCGCGCCTACGCCGTACCGAGTGCCGCCCGCTCCGCCTCGTAGGCCTCCCGCACCACCGCCTTGCCGTAGCGGCGCTCCAGCCGCCGCACGGTGAAGTGGCCGCGGGCGATCGCCTGGAAATGGTCCATGAAGGCGGTGTTGACGGCCGCGCCCCCGAGGGCACCGAGCACCGGCACCGCCTGGGCGGCGAGCTTCTGCGACACCACGCCCCCGAAGCGGGCGCCGACCTGGCCGGCGAAGCGCATCAGCGCCGGGGCGCTCTCGTCGAGGAGGCCGCGGCCGGCGGCGTAGCGGGCCGCCTCCGACATCGCCTTGGCGAGGGCGCCGCGCACCGCGAAGTAGCCGCTCTCGGCGGCGGTCCCGGTCGCCGCGTCGGCTTGCGTCGCGCCGCGGCCGCCGAGGGCGAAGACCTGCATGCAGGCGAGCGCGGCCTCCGGATCGCCCAGATCCTCGCCCTCGCGCTGGGCGATCTCGGCGATCGAGCGCAGCATCAGGGTGGTGGAGAGCGGCAGCTCGACCGCGAGCGTCGAGAGGCCGAAGGCCCCCCCGATGGCGCCCGAGACCGCCGCCAGCGCCTTGTGGCCGCGGTCGCCGGGGGGAAAGCGCTCCAGGAGTTCCATCGCCTTGGCGCGCCAGGACGGCGAGAGGTCCGGGCCGAGCGGCGCCAAAGCTCCCTCGGAGGAGGTGTCGGCCGCCTTCGGCAGGGTCGCGAGCGCCACGTGCAGGGCGCCGCGCATCGCCGTCTCGGTGGCGTGGCCGACCGCGTCGACGACGGGGGTCGGCAGGGCGCGGGTGATCAGGTCGAGGGGGGCGCCGGCCATGGACGAGAGCCGGCCGGCGAGGCTCGGGCGCTCCAGGGACGCGACCGCCCGGCGCAAGGCCGCGCGGTCCTCGGCGCTCAAGGGCTCCGGCGTCCCGACCGGGACGGGGGACGGGGCGGGCTCGACGGCGACGATCTCGGACACGGGCGCTCCCTCACGGACAGACAGGCTCGGGATTAAAGCTGGGGCGCCGGGGGCGGGTTCCGCAAGGGGCGCCGCCGAGCCCGTCAGGCCCGGGCCGGCAGTTCCTCCGAAGGCGCCGGCCCCACCTCCCCGGGCAGCATCCGCAGGCCCAGGCACAGCACGGTCACCGGGATGCCGACGGCCGCGGTCATGACGAAGAAGGTCGGGTAGCCGAGCGACTCGACGGCGAAGCCCGACAAGCCGCCGACGAACTTGCCCGGCAGGGCGTAGAGCGAGGAGAGCAGCGCGTACTGCGTCGCCGCGAAGGCCGGCGAGGTCAGGCTCGACATGTAGGCGATGAGCGCCGTCCCGGCGAAGGCGCCGGCGAAGTTGTCGATGCTGATGCTGGCGACGAGCAGCGGCAGGTCGTGGCCGGCCAGCGCCAGCCAGGCGAACATCAGGTTCGAGGCCGAGGCCGCGATGCCGCCGATCAGGAGCGCCGGGTAGAGGCCGAGCCGGCTCACCGCGATGCCCCCCGCGAAGGCCCCGGCGATGCCGACCCAGACGCCGTAGACCTTCGAGACCGTGGCGATCTCCGACAGGGAAAACTTCATGTCGATGTAGAGCGGGTTCGCCATGATGCCCGAGACGATGTCGGGCAGGCGGTAGACGGTGATGAGCGCCAGGATCAGCACCAGCCCCGAGCCCTTGCGGCGCATGAGATCCGCGAAGGGATCGACCACCGCCTCGCGCAGGCCGTGGCGCCAGCCGCGCCGCGGCCCGGGATCCCGCCCCGGCACCTTCGGCGCCGCGAGCGTGCCGGCCACGGCGAGCCCCATCAGGAGCGCCATGCTGCCGTAGGCCGGCGCCCAGCCGAAGGCGTCGGCGACGAACAGGGCGCCCGCGCCGGCGCAGATGCGGGCGAGGCTGTAGCCGAGCTGGTAGGAGGCCAGCATCATGCCTTGCCGCTCGGTCGGGGCGGAATCGATGCGCCAGCCATCGACCACGATGTCCTGCGTCGCCGACGCGAAGGCGATGACGAGGGCGCAGAGCACCGTGTAGCCGAGGTCGGCCGCCGGATCGCCCCGGCTCATCGCGATCAGGCCCGCCGCCACCGCGAGTTGCGACACCAGCATCCAGGCCCGGCGCCGGCCGAGGAGCCGCGACAGCACCGGCAGGTCGATCCGGTCGATCACCGGGGCCCAGAGGAACTTCAGCGTGTAGGCGAGCGAGACGTAGCTGAGGAGCCCGATGCTGGAACGCTCGATGCCGGCGCTGCGCAGCCAGGCCGACAGGGTGGCGAAGACGAGCAGGATCGGCAGCCCGGCGCCGAAGCCGAGCACCAGCATCAGGGCCATCCGCCGGTCCGCCGCCACATCCCGCAGGGTGGCGCGGGTGCGGGCGAGCCAGCCCGTGCCCTCTCTCCCGGCCGTCTTGGTCATCGCGATCGTCGTCCTCTTCGGCCTGCGGCCACCGCCGCGGAGTCGACCCCAGCATGTGGGCGGGATCATGATGGATGAAGAATTAACATTGCGTCCACCGCAGCTTACGTAACCATCGGGAACCCCGCCCCGGGTCGCGGGTTCGCTGAGTCGGATGGGGCCACGGTCCCGCTCCGCCGCGGATCGTCCCGGCGGAGCCGAGCCGCGGACGGGCGGGTTGCGGATGATCGGTTTGGACGCTCCGAGGCAGGCCGGGACGAGGACGACGCGCGGGGACGAGTCGTCTCTTCGGGGCGCGTCGTCCCGAGATGCATCCTCCGCGGATGCGCCCTTCCTGGCCGCCTTCCGCGCCAGCGCGACGCCGATGGTGATGACCGACCCGGCGCTGCCCGACAACCCGATCGTGTTCGCCAACGACGCCTTCTGCCGGCTGACCGGCTACGCGGCCGACGAGGTGATCGGCCGCAACTGCCGCTTCCTGCAGGGCCCCGACACCGACCCCACGGTGATCGACCTGGTGCGGGACGCGGTGGCCCGGGGCGAGCCCGTGCGGGTCGATCTCCTGAACTACCGCAAGGACGGGCATCCGTTCTGGAACGACATGACCCTCACCCCGGTGCGGGACGAGACCGGCGCCCTGCGCTCCTACTTCGCGGTGCTCACCGACGTCACCCGGACCCGCCAGGCCGAGCGGGCGCTGTCGCGGGAGAAGGACGGCCTCGCCCACGACCTCGAGGCGCGCAACCGGGCGCTCCAGACCGCCCTCGACCAGCAGACCGCCCTGCTGCACGAGGTCGACCACCGGGTGAAGAACAACCTCCAGGTCATCTCCTCCCTCGTGCTGCTCAAGGCGCGCCGCGCCCGCGACCCGGCCTGCCGCGACGTGCTGCGCAGCATGGCCGACCGGATCGGCGCGCTCGCCACCGCCCATCGCCTGCTCTACGCGGTGAGCGACGTCGCCCGGTTCGACCTGCGCGACTTCGCCGCCGATTTCGCCGCCGACCTCGAAGCCGGGCTCGACCCGGACCGCATCGCCCTCACGGTCGACGTCGCGGCGGTGGCGGTGCCGGCCTCGATGGCCGCGCCCCTGGCGCTCCTGGTGCACGAGCTCGCCGTCAACGCGGTCCGGCACGGCTTCCCGGGCGGCCGGAGCGGCCACGTCGCCATCACGGCGCGGGCGGAGGGCGAGCGCCTGATCCTCGAAGTCCGCGACGACGGCGTCGGCTTGGGGAGCCAACCCGACAACCCCGAGGGTTTCGGCCGCGACCTCGTCGGCATGCTGGTGCGCCAGCTGCGCGGCAGCCTCACCGTCGAGGACCTGGAGCCCGGCACCCGCGCCCACGTGATCCTCCCGCTGGGCGGCGGGCATTGAGTGCGGGCGGCCTGCGGGTCCTGATCGTCGAGGACGAGGCGTTCATCGCCCTCGAACTCGAATGCCTCCTGGAGGAGGCCGGCTACGTCCCGGTCGGCGTCGCGACCCGCTCGGGCGAGGCGATCGCGCTCGCCCGCGACCTCTCCCCCGACATCGCCCTCGTCGACATCCACCTCGCCGACGGCCCGACCGGCGTCGCGGTGGCCCAGGCCCTGAGCGCGCGGGCGGGCACCACGGTGCTGTTCACCACCGCCAACGCCAAGCGCGTGCCGCCGGATTTCGCGGGAGCGGCCGGGATCATCGCCAAGCCCTATTCGGAGCGGGTGATCCGGGCGGCGCTCGCCTACGTGGCGGGGCGGTATCACGGCGGGGCGCCGGCGGAGGCGCCGGACGGGGTGGTGCTGGCGCCGACATCTTAGGTCGAACACTGATACAACGTTTAAAGAATATTAATTTTCCAATACTCAACGAATATGATCAATCGTGAAGTTTTTATACGCAAGTCAATGTTTATTCAGCATCGATCTAACAAATTTATTAAGACAAATTATAGTGAAATACTGCTTAAAAAACTCTGTTGATAAAAATAAATGCGTCGTGATAGCAAATGCCGCCGAATTATCGGCACAAGAGACGGCATCATGATTTCGCAAAACAATTTTCCGGAGCCGCCGCGGCCGCAGGTTACGGGTCGCTACATCGTGAAGTTCGCCCGCGACATCGAAGCGTCGCAAGCGCAGGCGCTCATCGCGAATCGGACCGGAATCCGAACGCTGGACGTGCGCGAAGCCGGGGACGCCGCGCTTCCGGCTCCGAGTCCGAACGCGCCGGAGGGCGGCATCGTGGTCGACCGGTTCAAGGTCGCGATCATCCAGCCGCAGCAAGATGTCGGCGCACAGGTCGCCAGCCTCCAGGCAGAGGGAGGCGTGATCGTACGGCCGGAATTCTATTTCTTCGCCATCAGTGAACTCGAACAACGCTATGCCGCGTGGGTGCGGGAGGGGCTCGCGATCCTGGCCAGCGGCTTTCCCTTGACAAGCGGCTGTCGCGATGCGGGGAGCCCGGGCACGGCCGTGACCGCTGCGGGAGTGGCGGCCTTCGCCGACACCGACCGGCTCACCTGGGGGCTTCAGGCCATTGGCGCTGATCTCACGCCCTATCGAGGCAAGAAGGTACGAGTCGCGGTTCTCGATACGGGCCTCGACCTCGACCATCCCGACTTCAAGGACCGCAAGGTCGTCAGCCGGAGCTTCGTGCCGGACGGGTCGGTGCAGGACATCCAGGGGCACGGCACACACACGGCCGGTACGCTGGCCGGACCGGCCGCATCGAAGATCGGCCGGCGCTACGGCGTCGCACCGGACGTCGAACTTTACATCGGCAAGGTTCTCGACGACCGCGGAGTCGGGACCGAGGGCGACATCATCCGAGCCATGAACTGGGCGATCGACCAGAAATGCGCTGTCATCTCGATGTCCCTCGGCCGGCCGACGCGGCCGGACGAGCCTCACGACCCGCTCTACGAGGAAGCAGGTCTCGCAGCCCTCAACGAAGATTGCCTGATCATTGCGGCGGCCGGCAACGAGAGCGGGCGCGATTACGGCTACATCGCTCCGATCGGTGCGCCGGCCAACTCGCCCTCTATCATGGCGGTCGGGGCGGCCGATCCGAAGTTGAAGGTAGCGCCGTTCTCCTGCGGTGCGGTGAACGAGGACGGGACAACGATCGACATCGCCGGTCCGGGCGTGTCGGTCTACTCGTCCTTCCCCCGGCCCCGGCTGTCGCGCGTGCTGCAGGGCACCAGCATGGCCTGCCCGCACGTGGCCGGCGTCGCCGCCCTTTTCGCGAGCATGGACCCATCCCTGCGCGGGCCACGCCTGTGGAAGGCGCTGACCGACGCGGCTCGTGAGATCGGTCCGGCGCGAGACTATGGCAACGGTCTCGTTCAGTGCCCCCAGGGCGCGGGTGTCTGATCGCGCGGCTCCGTAGAACAAACTCGCATCGGGAGGCCTCCGATTTCCGACTGAGTGCTTCCGCCGATCTTATCGGATCGCTCGCACAACGCGGAAGTCGGCTTCGCCCACGCGTGTGGAACCTCCGGCTTCCCACGCGTGGGCTTGCGGTACGGTTTCGCGAGACGAATTCTCCAAAGACCCTTTTACGCTCCATGGACAGACGAGTTCGTACGAGCCTGGAGCGAGGGTGCCGGGCGACTCGAGCGGAACCGTCGTGCGACGCCGCCTCGCGTCCTGCGGTGCCCTCACCCTCGTAGCCGAACCGCAACCATTTCGGTGAATGATAACCGGCGATGCCGAGGGGCCCACCTCCGTGCGCTGCCGGCATGGCGCGGTGATCACGACCTGCGTCCGCATCCCCGGCCAACGCACATGATAGCAGCGGACAAAGCGAACCTGTGTCCCCGTAGCGGCTTGCGCACGGGATCGAATCACCCGACATTACGCTTATATACGTGTGAAACTTGTCAAGATGGGGAAACACTATGGCCGAAATTGGAATGGTCATCATGGTTGAAAAAGACAAGCGCGCCGATATAGAGAGTGTCGCCAAGTCTCTCGAAGCAAAGGGTTTGCACGTTCAGGAAACGATTCCGCGCTTTCGCACAATAGTTGGGACAAGCGACAGTGGCCTGATCGGCGCCTTCAAGTCGGTTGCAGGCGTCGAGGCGGTTCGTCCGCAGACAACATTTCAATTGCCGGAAATGGATGAGAAAGTGCCACAGTGAGAGCTTATGTGACTTATATGAATGTGATCACCGCAAATCATTCCTTCCAACCCACAGCCGCATCCTGAGGTGCCCATTTCGTAGGCACCTCAGGATGCGGCTGTGGGTTGGAGACATTGCTCGCCCAAATCGAACCGACTCGCAGATGTTGGTGAACCACCGAACGCCGGCTCACGATGAGCGATACGGCACGATCAATGGCTGTGCTATGACTGACTTGTCGCCCGGCCGTAGCGCGGCCGAGCGCATCATGGGACCGGGATCTCACCCCTCCCTGCGCGCCGCCTTGAGCCGGTAGAGCGCGTCCAACGCCTCCCGCGGACTCAACGAATCCGGGTCGATCCCATCGAGTAGCAGGCCGACCGGGTCGGGCGTCTCCACCACCACCGGGGCCGGCGGCGGGGCGGCTGGCATCGCGGAGAAGAGCGGCAACTCGGCGGGGGCTTTCCGCCGGCCGGAACCGCCCTCCCCCCGCTCCAGCTCGGCGAGCAGGGCCTTGGCGCGCGCGATGACCGGAGCCGGCAGGCCGGCCAGCCGCGCGACCTGGAGGCCGTAGGAGCGGTCGGCGGCGCCGGGCACCACCTCGTGCAGGAACACAACGTCGCCCTTCCACTCGGTCACCTTGAGGGTGGCGTTGGAGAGGCGGTCGAGGCGTTGCGCCAGCGCGGTCAGCTCGTGGAAATGCGTCGCGAACAGGGCCCGGCAGCCATTGGCGCCGTGCAGGTGCTCGAGGCAGGCCCAGGCGATCGAAAGGCCGTCGAAGGTCGCGGTGCCGCGGCCGATCTCGTCGAGCACCACGAGCGAGCGGCGGGTCGCCTGGTTGAGGATCGCGGCGGTCTCGACCATCTCGACCATGAAGGTCGAGTGGCCGCGCGCCAGGTCGTCGGCGGCGCCGACGCGCGAAAAGAGCCGGTCGACGAGGCCGAGATGGGCCGAGGCCGCCGGCACGTAGGCGCCCATCTGGGCGAGCACGGCGATGAGCGCGTTCTGGCGCAGGAAGGTCGACTTGCCGCCCATGTTCGGGCCGGTGACGAGGAGGATCTGGCCGGCTTGTGTCCCCGACAGGTCGCAGGCATTGGCGATGAAGGCCTCGCCGGCACGGGTCAGGGCCGCCTCGACGACCGGGTGGCGCCCGCCCTCGATCCGGAAGGCGAGGCTGTCGTCGACGACAGGCCTCGTCCAGTTCAGTTCGACGGCGAGTTCCGCGTGCGACGCCGCCACGTCGAGCGCCGCGAGCGCGCTCGCCGCCGCGACGATCGAATCGGATTCGGCCATCACGGCCTTGGACAGGGTCTCGAAGATCTCGAGTTCGAGGGAAAGGCCGCGGCCTGCGGCGTTGGCGATCTTCGTCTCCAGCTCGCCCAGCTCGACGCTGGTGAAGCGCATCGCGTCCACCATGGTCTGGCGGTGGACGAAGGTGGCGCGCCAGGGATCCTTGAGCAGGGTCTCGCCGAAGGCCTGCGGCACCTCGATGTAGTAGCCGAGCAGGTTGTTGTGCTTGATCCGCAGCGTCCGGCAGCTGGTCTCGGAGGCGTAGCGGGCCTGGAGCCCGGCCACCACCTGGCGCGAATCGCGCTGCAGCGTGCGCGATTCGTCGAGTTCGGCCCGGTAGCCCTCGCGCACGAAGCCGCCATCGCGGCGCTGGAGCGGCAGGTCGTCGGCGAGCGCGCCGGCCAGCTCGTCGGCGAGCCCCTCGTCGAGCCCGGCGAGGATGCGGGCGGCCTTGCCGATCTCGCCCGGCAGCGCGCCGGCCCCGGCGAGCGCCGTCGCGATGCTGCGGGCGGCGAGCAACCCGTCGCGGAGCGCCGCGAGGTCGCGGGGACCGGCGCGGCCGAGGCCGATCCGGGTCAGCGCCCGGGCCATGTCGGGCGCGCGGGCGAGCTCGGCCCGGAGCTCGGCCCGCAGGCCCCCTTCGCCCACCAGGAACGCGACCGCGTCGTGCCGGCGCCGGATCAGCGCGAGGTCGGTCGAGGGACCGGCGAGCCGCTCGGCGAGCAGCCGCGCGCCGGCCCCGCCCACCGTGCGGTCGATGGCGGCGAGCAGGCTCCCGGCCCGCTCGCCCGAGAGCGTGCGGGTGAGTTCGAGGTTCTGGCGCGTCGCCGCGTCGATCATCAGGCTCGCGCCGGCCGCCTGGCGGGCCGGCGGGCTCAAGGTGACCTTGGCGCCGAGCTGGGTGCGGGCGATGTAGTGGAGCACCGCGCCCGCCGCCGCGATCTCGACCCGGCTGAAGCTGCCGAACCCGTCGAGGGTCTGGACGCCGAACTGTTCCTTCAAGGCCCGCTCGGCGGAGGCCGGATCGACGTCGCCGCGGCCGACCGGCGTCACGGCGGCGCGGGTGTCGCGCCACAGGCGCGCGAGGTCGGGATCCTGGTGGATGGCGTCGGCCATCACGATCTCGCGCGGATCGAGCCGGGCGATCTCGGCGGCAAGGCCTGAGCCCTCGACCTCGCCGAGGGAGAACCGCCCGGTCGAGATGTCGACGGCGGCGAGGCCGTAGGCCCAGGCCGAATCCGAGGCGCGCCGGCGGGCGAGCGCGAGCAGCACGTTGGCCCGGCCGGGATCGAGCAGGCGGTCCTCGGTGATGGTGCCCGGCGTCACGAGGCGCACCACCTCGCGCCGCACCACCGACTTCGCCCCGCGCTTCTTGGCCTCGGCCGGATCCTCGGTCTGCTCGCAGACCGCGACCCGGTGGCCGAGCCCGATCAGGCGCTGGAGGTAGTCGTCCGAGCGCTCCACCGGCACGCCGCACATCGGGATGTCGGCGCCGCCATGCTTGCCGCGGCGGGTGAGCACGATGCCGAGGGCCCGCGAGGCGATCTCGGCATCATCGAAGAACAGCTCGTAGAAGTCTCCCATGCGGTAGAACAGCAGGGAGTCGGGATTCGCCGCCTTGATCTCGATGTACTGCGCCATCATCGGCGAGACCTTGGCCTCGTCGTCGGCGGGAGCGGCGCGCCGGCCGCGGGCGGGCGGCGGAGGCGCCGCCTCGGCGAGGTCGTAGGGCTCGTCGCGCAGGAGGCGGCCGGTGTCGCTGTCCATCGTCATGAGATCTCGGGCCGGTGACCTTGAGGCTGTCGTCGGATCCGCGGCGATCCTGGTCCGCCAGACTAACAGAGGCCGGCGGCCGGGCTCCAGACCGGCATTGCGGGGAAGATGGGGACGGCCGTCCCCGGCTGAAAAGAGCGCCAGACTGCTCGTTAGCGCCGCAGCGCCGCTTGAGCCGACCGAGTCATGGCCCTAAGGGACGGGTCCCGCCGTCAGCGTGAACCGTCGTCGAAAGAAGAGCTTGGCATGAGCGAGTCCCGCCCCGTCACCCGCCGCAAGCGCCCGACCTTCACCGACCAGGAGGCGCTGCAATTCCACCAGCACGGCCGCCCGGGCAAGCTGGAGGTGGTGGCGACGAAGCCGATGGCGACGCAGCGCGACCTGTCGCTCGCCTACTCGCCCGGCGTCGCCGTGCCGGTGCTCGCCATCGCCGACGATCCGGCGCTCGCCTACGACTACACCGCCAAGGGCAACCTCGTGGCGGTGATCTCGAACGGCACCGCGATCCTGGGCCTCGGCAACCGCGGCGCGCTCGCCTCGAAGCCCGTGATGGAGGGCAAGGCGGTCCTGTTCAAGCGCTTCGCCGACATCGATTCCTTCGACCTCGAGGTCGGGACGGAGGATGCCGAGGCGTTCATCAACGCCGTGCGCTACCTCGGGCCCACCTTCGGCGGCATCAACCTGGAGGACATCAAGGCCCCCGAGTGCTTCATCATCGAGGAGCGCCTGCGGGAACTGATGGACATCCCGGTCTTCCACGACGACCAGCACGGCACCGCGATCATCTCGGCGGCGGGCATCATCAACGCCCTGCACCTGACGGGCCGCGACATTTCCGAGGCCCGCCTCGTCGTCAACGGCGCGGGCGCGGCGGGCATCGCCTGCATCGAGCTCGTCAAGGCGCTCGGCTTCCGCTCCGAGAACGTGATCCTGTGCGACACCAAGGGCGTGGTGTTCCAGGGCCGCACCGAGGGCATGAACCAGTGGAAGTCGGCCCACGCGGTCGCGACCTCGAAGCGCACGCTCGCCGAGGCGATGGACGGCGCCGACATCGTGTTCGGCCTGTCGGTCAAGGGCGCCTTCACCCCTGAGATGATCGCCTCGATGGCGCCGCAGCCGATCATCTTCGCGATGGCCAACCCCGATCCGGAGATCACCGTCGAGGAAGTGGGCCAGGTCCGCGACGACGCCATCGTGGCGACCGGGCGCTCGGACTACCCGAACCAGGTCAACAACGTTCTGGGCTTCCCCTACATCTTCCGCGGCGCGCTCGACGTGCACGCGACCACGATCAACATGGAGATGAAGATCGCGGCGGCGCAGGCGCTCGCCGCGCTCGCCCGCGAGGACGTGCCGGACGAGGTCGCGGCAGCCTACCAGGGCGCGCGGCCGCGCTTCGGGCGCGAATACATCATCCCGGTGCCGTTCGATCCGCGCCTGATCCACACCGTGCCGCCGGCCGTCGCCAAGGCCGCGATGGAGACCGGCGTCGCCCGCAAGCCCATCGACAACATGGACCGCTACCGGGCCCAGCTCTCGGCGCGGCGCGACCCCGTCGCCGGCACCCTCAACCGGGTGTTCGAGCGGGTGCGCAAGTTCCCCAAGCGCGTCGTCTTCGCCGAGGGCGAGGAGGAGGTGGTGATCCGCGCCGCGGTGTCGTTCGTCAACCAGGGCCTCGGCACCGCGATCCTGGTCGGCCGCGAGGACCGGGTGATGGCCAATGCCGAAGCCGCCGGCATCGACCTCTCGGGCCGCGACAACATCGAGATCCACAACGCCGCGAAGTCGCACCGCAACAGCGTCTACGCGCAGTTCCTCTACGCCCGGATGCAGCGCAAGGGCTACCTGTTCCGCGACTGCCAGCGCCTGATCAACCAGGACCGCAACCACTTCGCCGCCTCGATGGTGGCGCTCGGCGACGCCGACGCGATGGTGACCGGCACGACCCGCAACTACTCGATCGCGCTGGAGGACGTGCGCCGGGTCATCGACCACAAGCCCGGCCACCGGGTGATCGGCATCTCGCTCTGCCTCGCGAAGGGCCGCGTGGTGCTGGTCGCCGACACGGCGATCCACGAGATGCCGAGCGCCGAGGAGCTCGCCGGCATCGCCATCGAGGCCGCGGGCGTGGCGCGCCGCCTCGGCTACGAGCCGCGGGTGGCGATGCTGTCGTTCTCGACCTTCGGCTTCCCCAAGGCCGAGCGCGCCGAGAAGGTGCAAGAGGCGGTGCGCATCCTCGACGGGATGCGGGTCGATTTCGAGTATGACGGCGAGATGGCCGCCGACGTGGCGCTGAACAAGGACCTGCTCGCCCAGTACCCCTTCAGCCGCCTCAAGCAGCCGGCCAACGTCCTGGTGATGCCGGCCTTCCACTCGGCCTCGATCGCCACCAAGATGCTGCAGGAGCTCGGCGGCGCCCAGGTGCTCGGGCCGCTGATCGTCGGCCTCGACAAGGCGGTGCAGATCGTCCCGCTCGGGGCGACCGATTCCGACCTCGTCAACATGGCGGCGCTGGCGGCGTACAACATCGGCGGGTGAGCCCGGCGTCGGTCAGTCCGAAGCGCGCCTCGACACTTCTCCACGTCATGTATGGACGGCCCCCGTTTCGCAAGGGTTTGTGAGCATCGGTTTGAGCCAGTCGGTTCAGGAGCAGTCATGTATCCGGCCTCTGATGCCGTCGTGCCGCCGCGGTTGATGCGACGAGGACGACGGCGGGCCACCAAGGGGTGCGCACAAGCGTTCCTTGCGAAGAACCAGGCTACCAACATCCCGACGCGCTGTGACGCGCGATGACGTGGCGGAGTGTCCTGGTCCCAGGTCCCTCATCCTGCTCTGGCCTTGGCCGTGCTTACAGCTCCTTGCTCACCGAAGGTCGCGTCCCGCCGCTCCTCAAGCGGCGGCGGGACGCGACCGGCCTGCCTG